>PWND01000105.1 GCA_003557965.1 Bacteroidales bacterium
AGGGAGTCAAAAATCTTTTTCACTTTATTTTTACTGCCAATCATTCCCAGGTATTTCAAGTCTTTCCCGGCCATTTGATGCAGAATAAGTTCGTCTTCAGCATGAGAAACGGTCATAATTGCAACAAAAGAGTTTTGTCCTTCTTTTACAAATTTTGCGGCATCGTTGTAGTTTATTATTTTTTTCTCATGAGCATGGGTGTTGCTATGTAGTGTAGATAAATCTTTCCTGTTATCATAAACTATAACCCTAAACCCTAACATACTGAAAACCTGGCTTAGAGGAACGCTTACATGCCCGCCACCAAAAATATAAAAATGGTCCTTTATACCTAAAACTTCTGAATAGCTCCAATTGTTGCTGTTTTCAATATTGCTTTCAATATTTTCCCGGTTATACTCTTTGCTGATGAATTCTATGCCTTTATTGGAAAGGCTTAACAGGCCGGTTTTCCCTTCTTCCCGGCATTTCACAATGTCACTTACCAGTTGTAAATGGGTATTGTTAATCGGAATAAAAGCATGGGTCTGTTCGCCTGAGCATATTAAACCTGATTTGTTTTCTCCGGCATCTGGTTTATGAACTTGTCGTTTTATGGTTAATGTTTCAATGTTTTTATTAAGCATTTCTTTGGCATAATTAACCATATTTACCTCCATAACTCCTCCGCCAATCGAACCGGCTAAATCACCATTTGCGGAAACAGCCATTTTGTAGCCGGTTTTACCCGGGCTACTGCCTTTTCGTTCAATTACAGTTGTTAAAATTGCCTTGTTTTGATTTTGTAATTGTTGTAATAAAAAACTCCAGAGCTTCATCATTTTATATTTTAATTAGAAATTAGTTTTATTGATAAAATTACTGCATGATAATCATTTGACGGCTTTCTGTTTTACCCGGACTTATAATACGGTAAATATAAATACCTCCCGGATATGATGTTCCGTCAAATACTACATGGTGTTTGCCAGCTTGAAAAAAACTGTCAGTAATGGTTTCTAAATAATTGCCCATTATGTTATAAACTTCAATTTTTACATAGCCGTCAGTTTTTATTTCAAAAGGAATTGTAGTTAATGTGCTAAAAGGGTTTGGGTAATTTTGCCTAAGCACTCTGTTCTCTTCAGGCTTTGGAATGCCAACGCTAAGAGGCTTGCCATGCAAAGCAATATTGTCAAACCTGTTGTTCCCTGAGTCACCTGAAGCTTCATCGCCAGTAAAATGAATTTTTATTTGCAGGTTGGGGTTATTGTTTGCATCTTCGAAAGATGAAAGGTCAAAAGAGTATAAATTGTAGTCCATTTCTATTATATAAGCACTGCCAACCTGTGTCCAGCTGATTCCTCCATCAGCAGATATGTGTAATTCTTGTTGCCATGCTCCATTTGTAGTTTTCCTGGCAGCAAACGAAAATTCAAGGTTTTTGTATCCTGATGACGGAATTTCAAAAAGAAGTTTCCGTGTGTCAGCCGGGTTTCGAACCCTTAATCCATAACCTGCACCTGAATTTTGCAAGCTGTTAATTATGGTGCCGTCAGTTCTGTCCATATAGCCATTGCCGGTGCCGGGGTAGGTTATATCTCCTGAGGTTGTTATTATGGAATAATCAGCATTTATTTTATATAATTCATCACTTTCAAGATTATTAAAGTGCCAGTAGTGAATCAATGAAAGATGATTTATTTTTAAACTAAACTCATAACTATCTGTACTATTTGAACTATCAGTAACTTCCACAGTAAATGTAAAAATGCCATTTTCTGAGGGAGTTCCTGATAACAATCCACTTGATGACATACTCATGCCTTGAGGCAGATTGCCGCTAATAATATCATATTCATAAGGGGGCGAGCCACCTGATGCCGAAAAATAAAATCCCTTGTATTCTTCGTTTTCATAACCGTCAGGGGGATTGCTTTTTCCAATCGTAAGTTGTGTAGCAATACCACTTATTGCAATATTATCAAAACGGTTGTTGCCGTCAGTATTTGATGCTTCTTCTCCTTCAAAAAGTATTTTAAAATATAAATCGGGGTTATTGTTAACTGCCTCAATCTCTGTTAAATCAATAACTACCTTTTCATAATCAGTTTCTATGCTATATTCATCAGCCAGTAACCAGTTTTCACCATTATCAGTTGAGTAATAAAACTCCTGGATTTGTGCACCATTTGTTGTTCTGTGTGTAGCAAATGAAACAATAATATCTTTGTAATTCTTTGTAGGTGCTTTAAACAGCATTTTCCTTGTATCTGCCGGATTTCTGACTCTTAATCCGTACCCGGCAGAAGCAGAATGGTGAGCATTTAATAATGTTCCGTCAGTTCTGTCCATATATCCGTCACCTGTTCCCGGGTATGTAATAAATGCATTAGATGTTGTGCTGTAGTCAGCTTCAACAGCAGATATCGCTCCATCCGGCAGATTGTTAAAGTGCCAGTAATGCACAAGTGCATCCTGGAAATGCGCTATTATATTAATATCATCAATTAAAGTAAAGCTAACATCCGGATTTGTATTGTTATTTAACCCTTCCCAATGGCTAAAACGATTTCCGGGGTAGGGTAGTGCTTCAACTTCCATTTGCATATTTGTAAAATATATTCCTTCCCATTTCGGTTCAATTTCATGCAATTCAACAGTGTTAAGCCTGATGCCACCCTGAGAGCTGTTAGCTGTTTTGAGTGTAATGGCAGCAGTTTCATCTAACCCAAACTCTTCTGCAATGTAATGCCTGAGATAACCGGGCCTTTCGCTTGCAAAATTTTGCATAACCTGTATTTCAGATTCCCAGTGCTCCATACTTTCCGGCATTCTCCACCTGTGAATATGTTCCGGCATTTCCGGCAAATACATGAGCCTGTATTCTGCTAACTCTTCAATTACATTATCTTCACTGAATGTTGTATTAAGCAAGTCAGCGAAGCGAATTATAAAGTGGTTTTTGAAAGATTCATTTTCAATTAGTTTTCTTAAAATAAATGTTGACCATGGAGGGTTAGGCCAGTGCGGCCCGTCATCTTCAAGAGCAAATGCCAGTGTATTATGAGCAGGGCCTTGTTCAACTCCTGTAACGTAATCAAAGTTTAGCCCAAAGCCGAAGTCAAGGTCAAAAACTTTCCATCTCCATCTTCCATCAAGCCCATAAGGAGCATCCGGCTGATACGATTCAGTATTGTAGCGCCAGTACTGAAGGTTGTTGCCCGGCCAGTCTGTATTCATAAAATAAATTTGTGCTACCTGGTAATTAGTGAAGTTTTTAATATCCATCATAGTTTTCAACTCACTATAATTTGCATCAGCAGCAACACCGGGATTTCCCAGGAATTGCAGCATGTCCTGATAATGGTTTATCCCGGCAGGGTTTCCAATATAAAGTTCTGCATTTCCTTCCAGAACTGTATAATCCATTTCATCATCGAGGCCGTAATGAGTTTGCATATACCTGTTGTCAAGCCGGTCGCGAATATTATGCACACCCCAGTATTCTCCATTGATAAATACAATGGCAGGCCGTGAGTACTGAATGTCAATTTTCATATCTTTTAAAAGCGACTGCATAAATGCATCTCTAAAAATAGCATCTCTCCAGTCATTTCCACTGTTACGAAGCAGGAACCTTTTATACCGGTTTATATCTTTATCCGGGAAAAGAGGATAGTTGACCCATGTAGTGCCATAATCAGACCTTGCGTACAACCTTAAAGATTTTCTTGGGCGGTTCCTGGTGGTACCCCCGTGAATTCTTATGCCCATATCCTGGCTGAAAACGGAGTTTCCACTGTTTTCAAAGAATTCGAAGTGTATAAAACGCTCCCATTCAATTCCTCTTTGGTTGTAGTTTGTATGATTACCATGAACATAAATTCCAGAGTCTGCATCGAAAAAACTACCTCTGTGAGAATTTATTGATACAATTGGCATTGAAAACCTGTTTTTGCCCTCTTGTGTAACAATATAGTTTTTTGTTACTGTTTCACTTGGCTGTTTGCCGGCTAAAAAGGTTCGGGAGCGAATGCCTGTAATCTTAAATACCTCACCCGCAGGTGGCTGCCAGTGTTCATTATACACATGCCCCGGTTGCAGGTTATTAGTTGGTATCATTGAAATATCATTAGGTTCACCATCTCTGTAGGTTACTTCTATTGGAGTGCTATATACTTCACTGTCAGAGTCAGGGATGCTTCCATCCCTTGTATATCTAACTTTGGCAGCAGGGGCAACATTTTCGATTATGTACTCGCCGGGTTCATGGCTTATTCCATCAAAGGTAATTACTGCATTTTCAACCGGGTTGTTATCTTGGTCAGATATAATGAAAGTAACTGTATATAAAGTATCCGGGTCATCGGGTTCGTCCGGGTCATCAGGGTCAATATCACCCCATATATCATTAATAACAGTATTTGAGTTGATTGATATTTCCCTGTTTGGCGGCCCTCCCCATTCTCCGTGCTCCCATCCTTCATTTAAAAAGTACTTGTATTCATAATTTCCTTCAGGCAGATTAAAACTAAGCGAGTATGTTAGTAGGTCATCATTAGTTTGTTCCATTTGAAGGTTTTCGTCAGAGCCCGGAACAGGCCATGGAGGATCAGTGAAATTCCCGCTTATATACACATGATCGCCATCTTCATAAGGCGCATCAGCCATTTCTACATTAAAAGTAACTAAGTATGTGCTTTTTTCGGTATTTCTTACTGATTTGCTTTTCTTTTTTTCAGAATATAATATTACTTCAACTTCAATATCCTGGTCAGTCACTGTTACATCACCGCTAACGGCTTCATAGCCATCTTTTGAAACAGTATATGGATAAATTCCATTATATGGTGTTTCAAGCGTAAGCTCAAAAGGTTCAGTAAAAAACCCCGAGTAATGAGAAAAAACAGGAGGCTGAGGTAACTGTTCCTTTTCACCGGAAATAACGGAATTGGCTGTAATATTAACTAAAACAAAAACCAAAAAACTGATGATGTGGTAATGATTATTCATAGAAAAAAATTATTAATAATTGCTATAAGCATTATAGTCTGATTATAATAACAGGATAAAAAACAATGAAACAATATACAAAAAAATAAATTACCTTAAACTATTTTTTATCTCGTGGTTTTAGCTGGCACGGGCATGCGCCTGTGAGTCTTTCTGAAATATCTTCGAATAGTGGCAAACCATCTCTTTCCCACTCAACTATTCCGCCGGCAAGATTGTAAATGTTTGTGAATCCTTTTTGCAGCAGTGTTTGACAGGCTTTTTTGCTTAATATGCCTGTTGAGTCCGCAATTATTATTGTATCTTTTTTTGATAAAGAATCAGCTTTGTCGGCTAAGCTTTCGAAAGGTATATTTACCTGTTTTTCAACTTTTATATACTTATATGCTGTTAAATAGTCTGCTCTTATATCAACCAGCATTGCGCCTTTATCAAAAAGTTTAAGTGCTTCTTTTGGTGTTTTGCTGTTAACTTTTTGCTTGTTGTTTTCCATAAATAGTGTATGATTTTTAAGATTTAAAAAATTATTTTATTAGAATAAATTACCATAAATAAGCCCTGCTATTGTTGACATTATCACTACAAGTGACAGATATATTAGAGTTTTTCGGTTGCCCATTACGCTTCTAATTACCAACAAATTTGGCAATGACAATGCAGGGCCTGCAAGCAGTAGTGCCAACGCGGGGCCTTTGCCCATCCCTGATGCCAAAAGCCCTTGTATTATTGGAATTTCAGTTAATGTTGCAAAATACATAAATGCCCCCAGAATAGATGCGAAAAAGTTTGAACCCAATGAATTACCTCCAACAATTGAGTATATCCACTCTTCAGGAATAATTCCCGGAATAGATTGGCTGTTGTAGTGAGAACCTAATAAAAAGCCTGCTATTGCAACTCCAACAGCTAATAATGGGAGAATTTGTTTGGCAAAATCCCATGTGGCGAGCAACCAGTCTTTATTTTCTTCATTTCTTTTGTCTGAAATTAGTAAGATGCTTAATGAAGCAATAGCAACAACCATTGGTATTATTGGGCTTAAAGTACTGCTCTCAACCAGGATTACTGATAGTATTCCTGATATAATAGTTGCGATAGTTGCTACTGTCACCCAATGCCATTTGATTTTTAAAATAAAAATCAAAGAATATACCAGGAAAATGGAAAAAAGTATTGTTATATGCCATTTGAAGTTCCAGATATAAAACCAAACACTTGTTGTGTCGCCTTCACCCGGTTTACCCCAGTTGGCAAAAACCAGGATTAGTACAAGAGTAAAGAAGTGAAATGCCGTTTTCCAGAATGGCCTTCCGGGCGCAGGAACATTAATGTTCATTTGCTCTTCCTTTTTTACTGACTCTTCCCTGCGATATATAAACGACATTATAAGCCCGATAATAATAGAAAAAACAACTGCAGCAATAATTCTTGCAACGCCCATTTCAATGCCAAGTATCCTGGTTGTAAGAATTATGGCAAGAATGTTTATAGCCGGCCCTGAATACAAAAATGTTACAGCAGGCCCCAGTCCGGCACCCTTTTTATGAATACTTGAAAACAGCGGCAGGATAGTACAAGAACAAACTGCAAGAATAGTTCCCGAAACGGAAGCTATGGAATAAGAAAGCCATTTTTTTGTATTTGCTCCAAAATACCTAATAACAGAAGCCTGGCTAATAAATACTGCGATTACTCCTGCAATAAAAAATGCAGGCAAAAGGCAAAGAACTACATGTTCTCTTGCATACCACCGTAGCAGGTCAAACATTGCCACTACTGATGTTTGAAAGCTTTTACTCTCAACAGGCAGGAAAAAGGCTGCCAGAAAAGCAGCAGTAATGAGTGTAAGTATTTTTAATTCAGCTTTCAGATTCATAATCTGCAATATATCCTATAGTACAGAATTGATTTTTTCCGTTAACTTTTCTTCCAGTATTTTTCTTTGCGATGGCCTTGAATGCTCTTTTACTATATCAGAAACATCAATTGTTCTGTCACGGAAGATGCCTTTTTTTATGATTACTACTGTTTGTGATCTTGCGTTATATTTTTCAACAAGGCTTGCGTTTTCCCTGACAGTCATTAATACTTGTTTGAAAGCTACATCATCGGTTGAAAAATTATTTTCTATAATTTCTTTTACACTGTGCTCCAAAGCACTGCATGCTCTTGCGGCGCAGCAACTTAAATTTGCTTTAAAATACAGAACTTCAACTTTTTGTGCGCTTAAAACTGTAGAAAATACAGTTGAAATAATTAATAATAAAAATAGTTTCTTCATTTCTTTTATAATTTTTGATTAATAATATTACTTAAAAAAATCTTCAAGCATGATTTTTGCTCTTTCCCAGTTTTCACGGTTTATACAATACTTTATAAATGGCGGATTTATTTCTCCCTGTATTAAGCCTGCATATTTTAGCTCCTTTAAATGCTGTGATATAGTTGACCTTCCAATTGGTAATTCGTCAGCTAAGTCGCCACTATAGCAGCAGGAATCCATTTTAGAGAGCTTTTTTAAAATATATACTCTTGCAGGATGGCTCATTGCTTTGGCAATTTGCGCTAATTGCAATGTTTCAAGGGGAAATGTTTTATCTTTAGTTTCCATAGTTATCACTTAGTTTTTGGTATAGAAAAGATTATGCTTGGATTTCTCTCTCTATTAGTTTTTGGATTTCTTGTTTTGTTGGAACAAAGCCTTTGGAGATAACTTTCTCATTTATAACAATAGCAGGTGTTGAAAAAATATTGTAACTCATAACCTCTGCTATATCTTCTACTTTTTCCAGTGTTGCATCTATGTTATTTTCTTTAATAACTTCTTCAGTTCTTTCATAAAGAACCT
>PWND01000268.1 GCA_003557965.1 Bacteroidales bacterium
ATCTCATCCGGTGCCGGCAGCATTAGCGGCATACGCTGACTGCTATAAGCATATAGCAGGTTAGCAGGTGTAATGGGGTAACCAATAAATGAGTCGGCACCTGCCCTGGCCAGGCCTTCAATAATTAGCCTGGAAGCATCAACCAATGTATGGCTGCCTTTACTTATTTCTTGCATAAATCACTCCTTTTTTATTTAAATCACTAATTTGTTCACTATCAAATTTTAAAAGATTCTTAAGAATAGTTTCTGTATGTTCACCATAATGCGGTGGCGGTAAAAGCTCCTTTTCGGTAATGTCATCAGAAGATGTAAAAGCCACAGAGCGAACGCCTTTAATACTGCTGCCATCATTATAACTGCCTTCAACTATCATTTCTGCCGATTCAGGCAACTCAAACACTTCCTGCATATTAAAAACTCCTCCTGCCGGAACTCTATTATCAGACAACAAAGACAATATTTCTTCCCTTGTATATTGAGAAATTAACTCTTGTAAAATATCATTTAACTCCTCTTTATTCTTAACCCTATCCTGATTTCTTTGATATTTTGGATTAGTAACAAGGTCTGTTCTTCCCAGGACACTTGCTAAAGTCATGAATTGCTTATCAGTTCCTGCTGCTAAAACAATTTCTTTTCCATCAGATGTTTTATATATGGTACCATAGGGAACTATATTGGGGTGGTCGGAGCCAAGCCTTTGCGGAATAGCCTTTCCCACAAGCCAGTTAGTAGCCTGATTTGCCAGTGATGCTAAGCCTGACTTGAATAATGATGCTTCAATATATTGCCCGTTTCCTGTTCTTTCCCTGTTAAAAAGTGCAATTAATATTGCCTCTTTAAGTTGGTGGGCAGCAAGAACATCCATAAGTGCAACAGGCATTTTAACAGGAGGCCCGTCAGGTTCTCCATTCATATATGTAAACCCTGATTCTGCCTGTATTATTGCATCAAATCCTGCCCTTGAATTCTGAAGCCCATAGCCTGTAATATGAGAGTAAATAATACGTTCATTAAATTTTTTAAGAGTAGGGTAATCAACCAAAAGCTTTTCTGCATCTCCCGGCTTATAACTCACCAAAACAATATCACATAATTCTACTAAGCGATAAACGATATCAAGCCCTTCCTTTTCCTTCACATTAAGTGCTAAAGATTGTTTGCCCCAGTTTACACAAGAAAAATAACCTGATATATCTGCTTCGGAGTCTTCAGCAGAGAGTTTCCACTTTCGGGTAACATCTCCTTCAGTGGTTACATTTTCTACTTTTATTACACTTGCTCCAAGTTCTGCAAAAAACATCCCTACACTGGGCCCGGCCAAAACACTTGCCAGTTCTAAAACTTTTAATCCTTTTAACGGAGAATCTTTTGTCATAATATATTATATAATTTTTATCAGCTTATAAAATTTGCCATATCATGGTAGCTCCTTTTTTGGAAAAACCCTTATCCTTGCTGACCTTCTTTTTAATCTGTTCTTTTTGTTATTAGCATGAAAGTTGCCTAAAATTACAAATAGCATTGCAGCCCCAACAGCCATATAAGTATCTTCAATGTTCCACCATCCAAGGAGTTTAGCAATTATATTAATCAATACGGCTATTGTTCCGCCAATAAATGCCCACCTGACACCATCAGTGCTTATCCAGCCTCTCTTGTAAATCCCCATAACAATAACTATAGCACCAATTGCCCTGATTCCATAAGATATATATGCCATACTTAAAATAGCACCTGTGCTGTAGTATGCTAAAGGGATAGTAATCAAGTTAACCAATATAACAAGTTTTCTTGCTGTGGATATAAGCTTTTTATCAACGGCTGATTTATTAATAATTCCATGATATATATCTTTTGTAGCAATAGTAACTACTGCAAAATTGACCGGGCCAACAGTAGAAAGAATGGCAGCAAGAATACCTGCCAGTGCAATACCACCCAAAACAGGATGAATAAATTCAGCAGTAACCATTAAAGTAGGTAAAACCATTTTGGGGTTAATGAAATTGTGAGCAGTGTCCCATAAAGGGCTGGCAGCCGATGTAACATCAAAATAGTTACCGGTTTTTGCAACTAACCCAAGCAAAGCTACCATAATTCCAAAAGGAGCTATTATCAATGAAGAGAATATTGCAGCTTTTTTAGCAATTGAAGCGCTTCTTGCTGCAAATATCGGCTGAATACTAGCTTGTCCAGCCATTCCACCTAATACACCACCTAAAATAAGGCTCCATGCATAGCTTAAACCTCCACTAAATGGGTTGTAGAGGTTATCAGGAGCACCCAGGTTTACCATAGAGTCACGCAGTGCAACAAAGCCACCAACATCACTAACACCAATCCATGTAGCTACACCAATTCCAAAAAACATTGTAACTACATGTATTATCCCGGTGATGGCCAGGGCATGCATCCCCCCCACATAGGTATATATTGTTATTACAACCGATGATATAATTACTGAGTAAAGCCATGGTGTACCAAACATAGCTGATATAACACTTGAAGCAGTTTGCAGCTGAACGAAAGCCAATACTACATATGCAAAAAGAAAAGCGATTGCCGACACAGCCCTTGCCCTGCGCCCGAATAAATTCTCAAGCATCTCGCTAACGGTATGTACATTATTTTTTCTGTAGTGCTTTGCAACCGTAAAGCCAATAATAATCATACCAATAGCTGTAGAAATATTGTATAAAATAGGCTGCATTGTACCGGTTTCAAAAGCTTTTTCGCTTACTCCTATGGTACTCATTCCACCCAGCCACTCAGATGCCACTACAACAGCACAAGCAATTACTCCAAGATTACGTCCCGCTACCAAATAGTCAGCCGCTGACCTGCTTGCTACTTTTCTTGTTAATAATGATATTAAGGTAATAAAGCCAAAATACAATAAAACTACCAGCAGATATATATTCATCGGTTGTACTTTTTATAAATTTAACTTATACACTGTGATTATCAATGCATTTACAAAGTAAAAAGTGTACCTTTTCAAAAATATGGCGCAAAAATAGTCTAATAAGTTTAATTAGACAATTTATATTAATCAGTGTTCAAAAAGATTTCTGTTAAATATTTTAACGTTTGAATTTACATTTAAAAATCTTACTTTTGCATACTTTAAAAAATGAATATTCGAACTTAAATAAATAATATTAGAAATTTAAAATTATCAATTATGGAAAAGATTAAAGTTGCTATAAATGGTTTTGGCCGTATAGGAAGGCTAACCTTAAAGGCTTCTCTTGAAAAAGACAATATAGACATTGTAGCCGTTAATGATTTAACTAACAGCCAGACACTGGCACATTTATTAAAATACGACTCTGTTCACGGAAAATTTCCCGGAAATATTGAAACAGATGGAGATTTTCTTATAGTAAACGGTAAGAAAATAAAAGTATATGCTGAAAAGGATCCTGCCAATTTGCCTTGGAGTGATTTAGGAATTGATGTAGTTGTAGAGGCAACAGGAGTATTTCGTGACAGAAAGGGAATTAACAAGCATATAGATGCAGGTGCAAAAAAGGTTGTTTTGACAGTACCGGCAAAGTCTGCTGAAGATGTAGATGCAACAGTTGTACTGGGAGTAAATGATCACGACATTAAGCCGGAGAATAAAATATATTCTAATGCCTCCTGTACAACAAACTGTTTAGCACCTGTTGCAAAAGTATTGAATGACACTTTTGGCATTAAGCGTGGATTAATGAATACTATACATGCTTACACCAACGACCAGATAATTTTAGATGCTCCTCATAAAGACCTTCGCAGGGCCAGGGCAGCTGCAATGTCAATAATACCTACCACAACAGGGGCTGCAAAAGCAGTAGGTTTAGTTATTCCTGATCTTAAAGGCAAACTGGATGGTTTTGCAATGAGAGTGCCTGTATGCGACGGTTCTGCCGTTGACTTAACAGTTGAACTGGAGAAAAACGCAAGTAAGGAAGAAATCAATTCTGCGATACAAAAAGCAGCAGAGGGGCCAATGAAAGGTGTACTTGAGTTTTGCGAAGATCAGATAGTATCGGTTGATGTTATTGGTAACACACATTCATCTGTACTTGACAGTAAATTAACTCAAGTTATGGACAATAACTTTGTTAAAGTTGTATCATGGTACGATAATGAATACGGATACTCATGCAGGGTTGTTGATTTAATTGGAAAAATAGTGTAAAAGAATCACTGCAATTAACAAACTAAAGGCTGTTATTTATACCTGTAATTAAGGGAAAAAATAACAGCCTTTTTTTATAGCTGCTTTGAATTGTAATACTGTAGTGATAACTTTTCCCCGTCAAAAACGATATAAGAAAAATTACTTATCCAATCACCTGTGTTAAAGTATTTTGCACCATTTCCCAACTCCACTTCCATTGGCAAATGCCTGTGTCCAAAAATAAAATAGTCAGTCTTTTCGTGCTCTAATACAGATTTACAATACTGTATCAATCTTTCTTTTTCCTTACCCATAAAAACAGCATCGGAATTTCCATTTACAAGCCTGCTTTTTCGAGAAAAGTACAGTGCTAAACCGGTTCCAAATCCAGGATGGATAAATGCAAATAACTTCTGACATATTTTATTGGAAAAAATTTTTTTTATAAGCTTATAACCAGCATCGCCCGGCCCTAACCCATCACCATGCCCATATATAAATTTTTTTCCGCAGATAGTTCTTTTTACCGGCTTGCGAAAAACCTTAACACCCAATTCTTCAGAAAAATAATTAAACACCCACATATCATGATTACCGGTAAAGTAATTTACTGTAATCCCTGCATCTGTCATCTCAGCAATTTTTCCAAACAGCCTTGTATAACCTTTAGGAACAACCGTCCTGTACTCAAACCAAAAATCAAACATATCGCCTAAAAAGCAAACCTCTGAAGCATCTTTCTTTATACTGTCTAAAAAGGAAACAAGAAGCTTTTCTCTTGCCAGGCTTTTTGAATGGGTGGGTATCCCCAGGTGCGCATCAGATAAAAAATATATGTTTTTCTTTCCGGGTAAATCCATCAATGATTATGATTTGCACTACAAATATAAGTTCATTTTATTAAACTTTGTCAATTATTTATTTGGTGTATTTATCTTCGACCCTTTCAGTAAGTCCTCTCGAATGGTTAGACCCAGACTTTGGGTCGTCGATGTGGAATGACAATCAATATTTCTTATTGTATAGCCCATGCTGTTGATAACTTAATTCATAATGTTTTTGTTAAATCAAATGATTTTGGGACAGGGCTTGACCTGTCCGTAAAAAACAGTTTTTTACACCATTGAACAAAGCATTTTGAAAATGTTGTCATTAGTAACGGAGCAACGCGAAGTGAGAGATCCCGTGGATGAGCGTGACCAATGGCAAAGTTGCTTTTGCCGACTCACCTAAAGCTTTTTTATATTAACTTTTTGTCATTGCCACAAAAAGTTACAAAAAAGGCTAGGCAAAACGAATCCTCCACGCTCTTGAAAAACTTTTGAAATCCATGGCAAAGCAGGCAAGCCTCTTTGCCGGATTTCATGAAGTTTTCCAATTCACATCTTCTCCACCTTCGCGTTTTGCCTTGCACACCCGCAACGTCTGCTCCAGCATTGATGGTTTGATAAGAACCTTACTTCCGGTAAAACTCCGAAGGCCAATTTTATTCTTCAATCCTCAAATCTTCGATCTTACAGTTCTTTAGCTAACTAATCAATTTTCTCATTAACCAGTTAACTATTTTCCCAATTAACCAATTAACTAATTTGCTCATTAACACATTTACACATTAATTTCTGCGTTTTGCCTTGCCAGCCCGCAACGTTTGTTCCGGCATTAGTGGTTTGAAAGAAGTATTACCAAGCATTTCCTGCAAGTTGCCAGACCTCTCGCTAACGCTCGAGGTGACAGGTACTTTTTAAAAAGAGTAAGAAATACCCCCCGGAAATAATAGAAACATAAATCCTAAATAAATAAAATGAAAAAGACTCTTATAAATAAATGAAAAGAAACGCTATTTTCTTATTTTTGAAGAAGTTTCATAATAATGAATATTATTCTTTTATAACATTAAAAAAACTGTAAAGCCTTATTAATGAAACCCTCATCTACTAAATATATACAAAAGTGCATGTGTAAACATGAGGGTTCCATCGGGATAAATTGAATACATGAATACGCATAATACTAATATTCAATTTGATAACACTTATTTACACAGATGAAACAAGAAAATAAAAAGAAAACAGTTTTAATATGCCCGCTAAACTGGGGATTAGGCCATGCTACAAGGTGTGTTCCTATTATAAAAGAATTTCTTTCAAGCGGTTTTAATGTTATTATTGCTGCCGATAAAGCTCCTTTGGCTTTTTTAAAGCAGGAGCTTGCAACTGAAAATGTTAGTTTTATTGTATTTCCATGGCTAAAAATAAGGTACCAAAAAAGAGGAAGCTTTTTTATAAAATTTTTGATATTGTCGCCTATATTGGTTTGGCACATTTTTAAAGAACACTTCGAACTGAAAAAAATTATAAAAAAGCATAATGTTGATTTTGTTGTTTCTGATAATCGTTATGGATTATGGTCGGGGAAAGCTTATTCTGTATTTATTACTCACCAATTGTTTGTTAAAGCACCCTTTTTTCTCAAGTGGACAGAACCTGTTCTTTTCCTAATAAACAAATTGTTTTTGCTGAAATTCAATAAAATTTGGATACCCGATATGCCCGGAGAAAACAATATATCAGGTACACTTTCACACAAAAAAAAGTTTAGAAAAACAAGCTATATAGGATTGTTGTCAAGGTTTACGGGCCTGCAGGAAAATAACGGAAAAAATCCTTTACCTGTAAGTTTTCCGAAAAATTTTATCCTGGCAATGTTGTCAGGGCCTGAGCCTCAACGAAGCTTACTGGAAGAAAAGCTTTTAAAGATGCTTAAAAACAATAATATGGCCGTAGTATTTCTCAGAGGTAAAGCAGGTTCCTCAAAAATGTCAACTTCTGATAAATTTGCAAGTTTTGATCACTTGCCAACTTTGGAAATTTTGTATTTAATCAGAAATGCGCAATTAGTTATCTGTCGTCCGGGCTATTCAAGTTTAATGGACTTGGCATTATTTAATAAAAAAACGATTTTGATACCTACACCGGGACAAACAGAGCAGGAATACCTTGGTAAGCGAATGCATGATAATAAGTGGAGCATTTGTATTGAGCAAAGAAAATTACAAGATAAGCTCCCGGTAAATGATGCACTTATGACTATGGGCTTGCCTGATTTTTCAGCAGGAAGCAACAAACTGTTAAGTGAAAATGTAAAGAGAGCAAAAGAACTATTATAATATTCAAATTAATATGTTTTAGTCATATTTGCTGGCACATCAATTATAAAATCACCAAGGTTTTTATGGTTTTCATCAAGTTCATTAATATTTTCCTGCTCTACTGTGCTTATTGTAAGAATATTGTTTTCTTTTCCATATTCATTTAAATACCAGTAAATTCCTTCAAAATTATTCGAGTGGTAAGTACCATTAAAATGGAGAAAAACCATACCTTCTGAATAATTTTTTAAAATAAAATGGGCCATTGTTGCATCTTTTATTGCCTGGGCTTTTGGAAGGTTTTCATTAGCATGGTCGGCCATGCCCATCATTTCCAACATTGCCTTATATCCGGGCAATTCAGAATCATAAGGGATTGGCAGGGGTGGCAAATAGGATTTGCCTTGTTTGCTCAGTTCTTTTAATGCTTCAAAACCATTGCGGTTAACCATTGCAGCATAGCGCCTTGGAATATTCGTCGCTATAAAATTAAGCTCATTATCCTTTGCAAACTCTA
>PWND01000217.1 GCA_003557965.1 Bacteroidales bacterium
CTTTGTGAATCCCAATTTTTTTGGCATATTCTACAATACTTAAGCCACTTGACTGCCAACTATCAACGTGAGCAAACATTTTTTGTTCTTTAGTCATAATCTAAATTTTTAACAAAAATATGATAGCCCAGAATTGTATGCAATATGGGGTTGGTGGGGTGGATACGAATCTACTTGCTATCGTCGTCCTTTAAAGCTAATCTATTTTGAAGCTTGTTTAAATCAACAAGATGCATTAAAGCGTGAAAAATATTTTAAAACTCACTATGGCAAGATGTATCTGAAAAATAGATTAGCTAATTGGAATACGGAATTTATCAGTTCAAATCGTATTCCACAGGGTTAGACACTTTGAAAAGTGAAGCGATTTGACACTTTTACCCTGAGCTTGCCGAAGGGTTGACACTTAACCATGCCGTCCCGAAGGGCGGTATGGTTCTTATACCCCCTTGCGGGGTCGAATTTTTTTTTGAAAGTTACATAATATGACAATAGCAGAAAAAATACAATGTAGTGCTGATAAAACTAAGCTTACCCTCTTTAAGGAAGGGTTGTTTACCCCGTTGGATAGTGGTTTGATTATTTTGGCTTTGTTGTTTAACAGGATTATCCAACGGGGTGAATTCCGGTTGTTGGGTTAATCCGGAAGCTGGAAGTCCTTCGGAGCTTCCAGTTACTCTGCTTGTCAAGAATTTCCAGCTCCCGAAATTTCGGGACTGGAAATTTCCGGGCAGATAAATAATTCCAAACTTTATTCACTTTATTTGAAAATAAAGCGTATATTTGCATTTAACTACGATATTCGTAGTAATTTGCAATTTAAAACTAAACAGCTTGGTGAATAAATATAATAGTATAGAAGCTTATATTGAGCATTTAAGTGCTGTTGGACGCTGGTCTTTCACTTGGGAAGAAATCCTTAATTCGTTCTCAAAGAGTGAAAAGGCTTTAAAACAATCATTATATCGCCTGAAAACAAAGGGGAAAATTGCTTTAATCCGTAAAGGCTTTTATGTTATTATTCCACCGGCATATTCTAAATATAAAACAATACCAACTGACTTATATATCAATGATTTGATGAGTTTTTTGGGGAAAAAGTATTATGTTGGATTATTTACCGCTGCGGGTTATTTTGGGGCATCACATCAAGCTACCATGGAGTACTATGTAATTACTGATCATCCTGCAATCAGAAGCATTATAAATAAAAGATTTATCATTAATTTTTTCGTTAAAAAACAATGGCCGGAAAATTTTATCATAAAACAAAAAACAGATGCAGGATATATTAATGTTTCATCACCTGAATTAACTGTAATTGATTTATTGGATTATAGCAATTTTAGTATAAATAGAATAGCCACAATTGTTGAAGAACTTGGAAATGAAATGTCTGCTAATAAACTAAAAAAACTACTTTCTATTTCCAAAACTTCAACTATTCAACGTTTAGGATATATTTTGGATAAAGTTTTAATTACCAATAAATTTGAAGGTGTTTTAAAGAGCGAACTTAAAAGCAGGAATGTCTTTCCTGTATCACTTTCAAAAGGAGCATCTAAAAAAGGGAATACTGACCCAAAATGGAAAGTAATAGAAAATACTTTGATAGAAACAGATTAATGATACCTAAAAGATACATACAAGAGTGGAGCGAGCATGCCCCATGGAATAACCCGGATCAGGTTGAACAGGATTTATTAATCACCAGGACATTAGTAGCTTTATTTTCTGATGCGTTTTTGAAGGATAATATTGCCTTTCGGGGAGGAACAGCTCTGCATAAACTTTATTTGAGGCCTGCTCCAAGATATTCGGAAGATATTGATTTAGTGCAAATCAAGCCGGGGCCTATAAAGCCTATTTTAAAGGGTATTGGAAAAGTTATAAACTTCTTTGATGAAAAAAGAGTTATAAAACAAAAGCAAAGCAATAATACAATAGTTTACAGATTCAACTCTGAGTTTAACCGAGGAGTCCGACTAAAATTGAAAATTGAAATTAATTGCAGAGAACACTTTCAGGTGTTTCCTTTAATATCTTTACCCTTTGAAATTTCAAACACATGGTTTAGTAGTTTTGCTGAAATCACAACTTACGAAGTTATAGAGCTGCTCGGCACCAAACTCAGAGCATTATATCAGCGTAGAAAAGGGCGTGATTTGTTCGACTTATATTATGCTTCTCAAAAACTTAAGCTAAACTATGAGGATTTATTGCATACTTATTCTGAATATATGAAATTTGATAGTGGAGCTATACCTACGCAAAAGCAATTCTTGTTAAACATTAATGAGAAAGAAGTACATCTTGATTTTCATGGCGACATGGAAGGACTTTTAAGGATTGGGGTATCGTACAACCCGAAACAGGCTTTTGAATGGCTTAGAGACGAAATAATATCAAGAATGATATAAAAAAAGACCTAATAAAAAACTCTAACTTTCTAACTTTATGAACCTTCAGCTTTACAAACTTTTAGCTCTTATATTTTTAAGTATTATTTCCATAAATGCTTCCGCACAATACACTATCAGCGGAGAATTTCCTTACCTTGCAGGCCAGCAAGTGCGGCTGGTTGGCTTTGAAGGCTTTGGAACATATACCATTGATAGCACAACAGTGTCTGATAACGGGATTTTTGAATTGAGCTACGATGCCAAGGACAGAGGTATGGGCTATCTTGCCGCAGAAGATGATAAGCCATATATTATTGTGCTTGCTAATGAAGACATACATCTGAAAGGTGAGATACTAGCTGCTCCTGAAACTGTTGTGTGTTTGGAAGGCAAAGAAAACCAATTATTTACCCAGTATGCCATTGAACACCCAAAGCGTAGTCAAGCTCTTAGCGCATGGGATTACCTGGAGCGGATATATTTTACTGATTCACTTTTTATGGACAAGAAAGAGCCGCAGCAAGCCATACTGAACGAAATAGCAAGGTTACACAAAGAAGATGAAGACTTTCTTGCAAGCCTGGGTGTAGATACCTATGTTTCATGGTTTTTGCCTGTAAGAAAACTTGTAAGCTCTGTATCATACATAGCACAGTATGATACAAAAAGAATCCCGACTGCTATTAAAGCATTCAGGGAAATGGATTATACTGATGATAGGCTATACAAAAGCGGCTTGTTGCGTGAAACAATTGAAGCCCATTATTGGCTTATCGAAAACAGTGGCCGTTCACTGGATTCGGTTTTTATAGAAATGAATATTTCTACAGACTATCTGATAGAAAGCTTATCTGCCAATGAAGAAAGGTTTAATGAAATTACCAATTTCCTTTTTGACTTACTGGAAAGCCGCAGCTTATTTGCATCAGCAGAATACCTTACTATTAAAGCTCTTACTCAAAATGCATGCACTCTGGATGACAACCTCGCAATGCTACTTGAAACCTATCGTGCAATGAAAGTTGGAAGCATTGCTCCTGATATTAAGTTTACAGGCGATGTTTTAATAAAAGGAGTAGCAGTAAGTGATTACGAATACTTGTCGGATTTGAAAGCAGATTATTATGTAATTGTTTTTGGAGCAGCATGGTGCCCGGGCTGTATAAATGACTTGCCACAAATAGCTTCACTATACCCAAAATGGAAAAAGTATGGAGTAGAGGTTATTTACATTTCACTGGACACTGATAAAAACACGTTTTTATCATCCACAAAAAACTTCCCATTCATTAGTATCTGCGATTATAAAAAGTGGGAAACCCCTGCAGCAAAAGATTATTACGTCTTTGCCACACCAATGATGTTTTTGCTAGATGCTAACCGTGAAATACTTCTACGCCCCAATTCAGTAAGTCACATGGACTCCTGGGTTGACTGGTTTTTGGTAAAAGGAAATAGGTAGTGATAATCGGGAGTTGAAATTTTCTAAAAATTAGATACGGGAAATTCCGAATCAGAACATTGATAATCAAACTAAATCAATTTTTGCTGTTTGTAAAAAGCAAATAATTATTGTATTTGCTTTCTAAAATAAGCAAAATGGAAACTTTATAAAGTTAGAAAGTAGAAAGTTAGAAGTTGAAAGCTGAAAGCGGCTCTATGCAATTACAAAAATTTCCAGTTTTCAAAAACTTATCTTTTTTTAAAACCTTAGTAATTAAAATATTATAAACTAACAATCCCAGCTCCACTTCGGTGGGTTTTTTTATTTGGGGTGGGTAATCCGGTGTGTTCATGTCGGACAGGTCTTGACCTGTCAGCGAAAAAATTGCATTCCCACAACAAACAAAACCTTATTAGCTTATTTGGTGGTTAGTTGCACTTTGGCAGGCTTCAGTGTACAATTGGTTATAATTCTATCAGGCCTAATAAAAAAACTATAACTTTATAAACTTTAAGAACTTTACAAACCGTAGATTTATGTTGCAATTTGAAACTTTGCTTTTCAGATTGCAGGGTAATTTGTATATTTGCATAAAAATACACCGATTATGATTAGTCGAGAAAAATATAAGCCTTTGATTAATGCGATACAATCCATGCCTGTAGAAAATACCAACGAAAAGATTGATTACCTGAAAGAGTTGGTAAACAATCATCTGCTAAGGGATAAAAATAGAGCGTTTTCGTGCAGACACTAATCAGGGTTGTATTTAAATGGATAAAATCAGTGATCCCTTATTCTTATTTGGTGTAATGATATTTTCATACATTCTGATAAGTGTAAAATAAAAATTTTGAAACGACATTAATTGACGTAGTCCTGTGCTAATTTTGGAAGTGAATTTTGCAATGAACTAAAAACAAGTAATTCACAAAATACCATCACTATGCCAAAACTAATTGAAAAGCACTTCCTAATTGGAGAAGATAAATTTCATTCTGAAATCATTTTAAAAAAGTTGGCTGATAAGATTGATAAAAACGAGTTTATTAATAAACCGGCACATGTTGTTTATATAGACACATCACCACCTCAAACGATTTTAGCATCAGCTCATTTAGTTGGAATTCCGGATGAAAGACGTCCGGCTTTTCTTGATTTGCTTAAAAATATTGATACTTCTGATTTTAATAGCATTTTGATTTTTGTGACGGTTTATCAACATTGGCTGGATTCTCCTCAATCCATTATTTTCAAGAAAACTGAAACCAAAACTCCATTGGACAATTTTTTAGTCAAAACCAACGGCTTCCTTATTTTCGACTATCAGCTTGAACAGCTATGTGTTATGGGGACAGCTTGTGGCGAAGAGCAAGCTCAATCTTTTAGAAAAGACATAAATGCAAGGAAAGTTTCAGCTTTTGAAGAATCAAAAAAGATTAAAATATTCGGGCTGTCATTGCATGATATTATATCTGAGCGTATGAAATACGCAGGAGTATTTAACCCGGATTATTACAGTGCGCATTTGTTATATCAACACATAAATAGTTAATGTTTTGATTAGCTTGATTTAGAATTACAACCCTAATAAAAAACAGATTAATGACAAAGAGTTTAAACAATGAGTTTAGCGAGATTTTGCCCTATTACGAGGATAATGCACATGCTATATTTGAGAGATTACCGGAAAGATACATCAAGCTAAAGAAAACAGAAATGCTTAAAGCGTATTTGCTGCTAAAAAAGAGACAAATAAAGCAATTTATGAGAATCAGATAGATATAGAATGATTTTTGTAATATGCCGCCTCAATCTACCGGCAAAAATCAAGTGCCGGAAAAACCTCAGTACCAGGCTCTGATTTTATTTTTTCATTATCAGATAATCTTATGCAATTAAAAAAACCTTGCCGGCAGCACCAATGAGCTAATATGTAAAAAATAATTACAATATTTTTCAAAACGACATATTTTGACGTTGTAGTATATTATCTTTGCTCAAAACATTTTCGAAAAAACCTAATCACTAATAACAATGATCATGAAGAACCATCAACTAATAACAGAACTAAATAATCTGCTTAATTCCGAATCATTTAGCGAAGATGCTCTTAAGGAACTATTAAGTCAGTCTGCTGAGGCCGGACTTAAAGTTGAACTTATAGACCTGACAATTTACAATGAAGAAAAACTTCTTTACGCTGAAAAAGAGAAGCACATAAGCATAAAATCCCAAATGTATGATCGGGCTGTATTGATGCGCGACACTGAACGCACATGCCTTAAAGCTATCGAGTTAAAAGAAAAACACAATGTCAACAATTCCCTTTTTTGCATTGATGATGACTGCTTGATTTTCATATACACGGGTACCGGAATTAATGATGAAAAGCTGAAAGAATTGGTTAGTGGGCATAAAAATCCTTAAAGCAAATAATTTCAATAATCCATAATCAGGTTTAAATAAAATCAGTTATATTTGACAAGTCTGTGTAAATTACATAATAAATCAATAAAATACTCGACTAACATTTAGGCAAAGTAGTTTTTAATATTTAAATTTTATGACAGTAGAGAATTCAGAATTATACAGCTTAGATAATTCAAACAATGCTCTATATAAAGACATTTGCAGATTGGTTGAAGAAGCCAGAAACTATGTGGCAACTACTGCCAATACAACCATGACTCTTTTGTACTGGAGAATCGGCGTACGAATTAATAACGATTTGCTTGACGGACAAAGGGCTGCATACGGAAAACAAATTGTGTCGCTGCTGGCGACAAAATTGCAGACTCAATATGGAAAGCGAGGTTTCCAGGAAAGAAACATTCGTCGTATGATGCAGTTTGCTCAAGTTTTTCCAGATGAACAAATTGTCGTATCGCTGATACGACAATTAAGCTGGACTCATTTTATTGCACTCATTCCCTTAAAAGATGATATACAACGAGAGTTTTACGCGCTAATGTGCCAGTCGGAAAGGTGGAACGTAAAAACTCCTTAATCCGGGCAACGGACTTAATGATGAGAAGGTGAAAGACGTATTAAAGATTTAGATTAATTAATATTAACAATCATGGAAAAAGAAATTACAAATTTTGATTTACGATATGATGGCATGTATCATATTGAATGGAGTGATGCAGGTAAAACCCACAAATGGTATATTTATTTGCGAATATCTGCTTTGATGCGAATGTTGGAAATTGAAGGCATAACACTTGAGCAAGTTATTAAAGCAGAAAAAGAATTAAAGCCTATTAGATTTGAAAGAGTCAAATTAAAGTGCGTTTTAGAAGAAGGCCATTTTGTAGCCTATGGTTTTTTCGATAAGTATTTAGGTAATACACTAAGAGAAAATTTTACAGTTGAATTGTTTAAAGGGGATTCTCTTAAGAATCACAAACATGAAACAATTATGGGAGATGTTGAATTGGTAGATGATATGTGCGATGATAAATAGCAGAAAAACTTTTAAAACAACTCATTCACAGCATTGAAATGTTTATTTTTATACCCAATAAAATTTTCAAACATTATGAATAACATAAAAACCTTGCTATCCTTAATGATTTTTATAAAGTGCTTTTTTCAAAAGATAATAAATTTTATGACGATTTAATTAAAAAAGTTAAGAAGATTTTTAAGGCGATATAATAAATCAACTTTTTTATATCTTTACCATTTCTGAGAAATTTTCCTTTTGGATAAATTGCCGGTTTCATTTAGTTTTTTCTAATTCTAAAACATTATTAATGCCAACAAAGTTTTTCACGAATCAAGACGATAATAGTTTACTTAAAAAGTTTGAGGGTGTATTTGCAAATATTGAAAGCATTCGGCATTTCGATGCTCTGGTTGGTTATTTCAGAGCATCTGGCTATTTCAAAGTTCGTGCCTTCCTTGATAAAATACCGAAAATCAGAATTCTGGTAGGTATAAACGTTGATCAATTAATCAAAAAATACCACGACAAAGGCCA
>PWND01000129.1 GCA_003557965.1 Bacteroidales bacterium
AGTTTAATTCTTAATTTGCTATCTGTAGGCCTTAAGAAGATATTATAGATATGTTGATTTTTATCATTTCAAAAAAACTCGGACTATATTCGGACTACTTTTAAACCAAAAAACCGCAATCACCCACCAATCAGGTAATTACGGTTTTTAAAAGTCGGGGTGAGAAGACTCGAACTTCCGACCTCTTGCACCCCATGCAAGCACGCTAGCCAACTGCGCCACACCCCGAAATTTTGAATTGCAAAAGTAGTTGTTTTTTTAGAATATCAAAAAAATAATTAATCCAACTTTTGGTAAAATACTACTTTTATGTCACAGACAAAAAAGCTCATCGTAAAGCACGCTAAAGTTCAGAATTATTTGGCTTCCAAAGAATGTCGCCATTACCATATTTATGTGCGAATGTGCGTGCCAATACAAAGAAATAATCACTCAAACGGTTGAAATATCGCAAAACAACATCTTCAACTGCATAGCTTTCTGACAGTTTAATTATTACACGTTCTGCACGCCTGCATACTGTACGGGCAACATGCGCATAAGATGCAGCCATACAACCGCCGGGCAAAATAAATGAACTTAGCTCCGGCAAATCCTTCTGCATTTCATCTATCTCCTGCTCCAGTAATTCAATGTCAGAAATTTTTAGCTCAGGGATGTTTACCTTAATCTCGCCTTCATCCCTCGCAAGCTTAGATTCAGCAATAAATAAGCACTCCTGTACTTTCAGAAGTATATCTTTGTAATGTTGATCTATGTCGTGATCGCGAATAAGGCCAATAAAAGAGTTTAGCTCATCAACGGTGCCATAAGCTTCTATGCGCTCATGGTACTTTGGAACCCGCTTCCCCCCTATTAAGGAAGTCTGGCCCTTATCCCCGGTTTTAGTATATATTTTCCAATCAGACATAATATCATTTTTATTGCTAAGTATTCGGTTGCTTATGCTTTTAACTTTTCATCCCGAATTCTATTAATCTCTGGACTTACGCTACAATTCAGCTTTTCACTTTTAACTTTTAACTTTTAACTTTTCACTTCCTTTCCTTTTCATCCCGAATCCTTTCAGTTTCAAGATTTACGCTAAGCTTCTGCTTTTTCGCTTTCCTTTATCGGGTTTTCATTTATTTCATCTGAAGCAATTTCGCCATCAAGTAACCTGATAATTCTATGTGCCCTTCTGGCAATATCTTCTTCGTGTGTAACAACAATAATGGTGTTTCCTGCCTTATGTATTTGTTCAAACAAAGCCATTATTTCAACAGAGGTTTTTGAATCAAGGTTTCCGGTTGGCTCATCGGCTAATATTATTGAAGGTTTATTAACCATAGCTCTGCCAACCGCCACTCTTTGCTTCTGGCCTCCGGAGAGTTCGTTGGGCTTGTGGTGCGACCTGTCGGCAAGGCCAACCTGTTCCATTATTTCTGTGGCTCTCTGAGTACGGGCATTTTTATTGCGCCCTGCATAAATCAAAGGTAAAGCAACATTATCCAAAGCAGTGTACCTTGGCAGGAGATTAAATGTCTGGAAAACAAACCCAATTTCCACATTTCTTATCTCTGCAAGTTCGTTATCACTCATTTTGCTTACATCTTTGCCGTTAAGAAAGTAACTTCCTGATGTTGGTGTATCAAGGCATCCAAGTATATTCATCAGGGTAGATTTTCCTGAACCTGAAGGCCCCATTAACGCCACATATTCATTTCGTTTTATGCTTAATGATACAGACCTTAAAGCTCTTACCACTTGTGTGCCCACTTTATAGTTTTTTACCAACTGCTGTATCCTTATTATGGTATCTGCCATTTTATAAATCGTTTTTTAAAACTTAAATAAGTTTAAATATCTGTTATTTTGACTTTACTTCAAAACCTATGCAAATTTAATCATTAAAACAAAAGCATAACTTCTTCTTTTTTCAATGCTTTATTAAAAAATGTAATACCCATGCTAAACAAGTCAATGCTAAGAGTAACTTTTTCATGCGCCTTTATAATTTTCCAGGCTTCCATCATTTCCAACGACCACCTAATATCATCAATAATTATAAATCCATCATCTGATATGTTTTTAGTTAAACTGTCAAAGTATTTCAAAACAGCGCTTTTGCAATGATTGCCATCAATTATTCCCATATTTATTTCAGGATTGTTTTTAATATATTCAGGCAAAGCTGTATCGAAGTCAGAATTTACAAGTTTTATATTGTTATACCCATGTGAATTAAATATATTTTGAGCTATTTCTGAAGTATTAGCACAACCTTCTATTGTTGTAATTTCTGATTCCGGGTTTGCATCTGCAATATATGAAGTGGTTATTCCGAAAGAAGTGCCAAGCTCAAGGATTACTGATGGTTTAAAGTAATTCGTTGTGTTAGCCATAAAAAGACACTCCCTTTGCGATTTAAGTGAGTTTTTTGCAATTTTTTTTATCTTCCTGTTATACTCAAGTGGGTATGAACCTTTTTGTTTTTTTACTTTTTTTGCTCCCTGCCCGTAATCAGTAACCTTAATCGTTTTTTCATTTTTAAGCAGTTCCTTCCTTGTATCCTCTATTGCTGAATATTTCTTTTTATCAGGTTTAGCATAAACGCAATTTTTTGCAAAATCCATTAAAAATCCGGGCTCGAGTTTATGAATCTTTTGCGAAAATATTATATATCGCAAATATTCAAGGTACATTTTTAAAACATACATCATAGTTTGCTATTCAATAATTAGTTCTTTTCTCCCTTTTTTCACAGCAGGCAATAAATCAGAAGCTTCTGCTTCGATAGTTTCAATAAACCACTGGAATTTTTGAGTTGCGAAGATAACATCTTCATTTTTTATAAATACACCACAGCCCAACTGCAATGCTTGCCTTGATAAAATATTGTTTCTGTGGCTCCTGGAATTCATCCAGATTTCCATAATCTTTTCAGCCGCAGAAATGTAAGTATCGCCAGGCATAATATAGTTATAAGCAATGTTTTCAGCAATTTTAGGATTAGAAATACCTGCAAGGTTGCCCCGCTTTTCAGGAGTTTTCCTTTCACTTACTTTTTCATTTTCATGTGAAAAGAAATCATTAACCACCATTTGCTTACTATGATTGTAAGCGGCTATTTCCAGTTTATAATCATAAGAGAGTATTTCCAGGTTTCTTTTTTGCCTCTCTTCATTTGTAATAAAAAACAAAGCTGCATTTAATAATGGAATATCAGGTGTTGACGCAATCAATTCCTGGTAAAATATATTGTATTCCCTGAAATTTGTGTATTCAACTTCTTCATAAAAGCTATAATCCCACACATAAACGTCTTTGGAAAATATGCTTAAAGAGGCGCAGGCCAGTAAAACAAAAACAATTATATTTTTCATATTTCTTACAAGTTTAGTAAATTTTCGCTAATCTTTTAGTTTAAATGATTCAGATTTTTTAAATATAAATTACAAGGCAATTTAACCATAAGTTTTAAAGTGCTTAACTGTTTGATTTATTTCATAATAGTTATTTTCTATTGCAAAAACCGTGCTTAGTGTGAGCTTTTTTCAAATGGCACTTTAAAAATCATTTTTAGCCACAACAATATTTACTCCATCTGAATTTTTTTTCACTATAAATTTGTATGCATAAATAAATTTTGTACTTTTGCAAGTCTTAAAAGAAAAAGGAATAATTAGGTAATTTATTATTTACAACACTATGCAATTAACTAAAGAAACGAAAAAGGATATTTTTAAAAAGTTTGGAGGGTCTGAAACCAATTCAGGGGCAACAGAAAGCCAGATAGCATTATTTACACATCGAATAACGCATCTTACAGAACATCTTAAGAAAAATAAAAAAGATAAGTTTACACAGAGAGCATTGATTAATATTGTAGGAAAGAGAAGAAGAATGCTCGACTACTTGAAAAATAAAGATATTGAAAAATACAGAACAATTATTAAAGAGCTTAACTTAAGAAAATAAAGTTATCAGGTATAATTTATTAAGGCTGTCTCGAAAGGTAAATTTATCGCATAACATACAGAAAGCTAAATAGCTTATTACATAATCGGCGATATATGACTTTTGACACAGCCAATTTTTTAATATACCAGTATATTTTCGAAAGGGCTCATTATTAAATTGTTTATATAAACAGAGAACAAACATGTCAAATACAAAAATTGGAACACAAAAAGAGATAACCATGGATAATGGGAAGAACATTATCCTTGAAACCGGAAAATTAGCTAAGCAAGCGGATGGTTCAGTAGTAGTAAAACAAGGGAACACTATGCTTCTTGCAACGGTTGTAAGCAATAAAGAGGCTAAAGAAGGCCAGTCGTTTTTTCCTTTATCGGTTGATTACCAGGAAAAATATGCTGCTGCGGGCAGATTCCCGGGTGGTTTTTTTAAACGAGAAGCGCGGCCATCTGAGCACGAAATATTAATATCACGCCTTGTTGACAGGGCATTACGTCCATTATTTTCTGACTCATATATGAATGAGACACAGGTATTAATTTCATTAATATCAGCAGAAAAAGACACAATGCCGGATTCATTGGCATGTCTTGCTGCTTCAACTGCTTTGATGGTATCAGACATTCCTTTTAACGGGCCTGTTTCTGAGGTAAGGGTTGCCCGTATAAATGGAGAATTTGTAATAAATCCGGGCTTTTCGCAGGTTGAAGAAGCCGATATGGAAATGATAGTTGCCGGCACAGCTGATAATGTCAACATGGTAGAGGGTGAAATGCAGGAAGTTTCTGAAAAGGAAATGATAGAAGCAATTAAGTTTGCTCATATTGCCATAAAAGAACAGTGCAAAGCCCAGGAGGAACTTGCTGCCCAGGTTGAAAAATCGAAAACAAAAAGAGAAATTCCTGAAGAACCTTCCGATAAAGATTTGGAAGAAAGGATGGAAAAGGAATTATATGATAAGCTATACGAAATAGCATCAAGCAAAATTGCCGATAAGCATTTAAGGAAAGAAAAGTTTGAAAAGGTAAAAGAGGATTTCAAGGCAACTTTCGAAGAGGAAGAACTGGAAGAAAAATCTGATTTCATTAATTCCTACTTTTCAAAAATCATGAAAAATGCTGTCAGAAATGTGGTACTTGACAAAAAAATAAGGCTTGACGGGCGTAAGTTGGATGAAATTCGTCCGATATGGTCTGAGATAGATTACTTGCCTTCGGCACATGGCTCAGCAGTTTTTACCAGGGGTGAAACTCAGTCGTTAACAACTGTTACACTTGGTACCAAACTGGATGAACAAGTTGTAGATGGTGCAGTTGTTGAAGGAAAGAGTAAATTTTTACTTCACTATAATTTTCCTCCGTTTTGCACAGGCGAAGTTAAAATGATGCGTGGCACAAGCCGCAGGGAAGTCGGACATGGTAATCTTGCTCTAAGAGCATTAAAAATGGTTTTACCGGACCCAGACGACAACCCATATACTATCAGAATAGTATCAGATATACTTGAGTCTAATGGATCGTCGTCAATGGCTACTGTATGTGCAGGAACTTTAGCATTAATGGATGCAGGGGTAAAAATCAGCAAAGCAGTATCAGGTATAGCAATGGGCTTAATTGCTGATCCTGAAACTAAGAGATTTGCCGTTTTATCAGATATCCTCGGTGATGAAGATCATCTGGGTGATATGGATTTTAAAGTTACAGGAACAAGAGATGGCATTACTGCATGCCAGATGGATATTAAAGTTGACGGATTAAGCTATGATGTGCTGGAAAATGCACTGGGACAAGCTAAAGAAGGCAGGTTGCATATATTAGATGAAATGGAAAAAACTATCTCATCTCCAAGAGAAGATTTCAAGCCTCATGTACCAAGAATTGTGAAAATGACCGTACCTAAAGAGTTTATTGGAGCAATTATTGGCCCGGGAGGAAAAGTTATCCAGGAATTACAGAAAGAAAGCGGCAGCACAATTGTTATTGAAGAGGTTGGTGAATATGGAATAGTTGATATAGTTTCTGAGGATAAGGAATCTATTGACTATGTTGTGGAAAAAATTCGCGGAATAATTGCCGTTCCTGAAATAGGACAGGTTTATGAAGGAACTGTTAAAAGCATAGTAGCTTTTGGTATGTTTATAGAAATACTGCCCGGTAAGGAAGGTTTACTGCATATATCTGAAATTGACTGGAAACGCTTGGAAAAAGTTGAAGACAGCGGTTATAAAGTTGGAGATAAAATTGAAGTTAAGCTAATGAATGTTGACGACAGAACAGGTAAATTGAAGTTGTCGAGAAAAGCTTTAATACCAAGAAATAATCGTCCACAGCAAAATAAGAGCTAAAATACAGCTTATCTATTAATAGCTTGTTAGCCTTTATTTTAATCTTTAAATAAGGCCCTAAAATATCAACCAGGTACATTTATCAATTAATGTAGCCTGGTTTTTTAATTCTTTCCCATTACAACATAAAGCAAAAAAGAATTGTGAAAATCAAGATATTAGCTCTTATCCTAATCTTTTTGTAAAATAAATCAAACAATTGTTGCATTTTTCATCGAAATAAACTATATTTACATTGAACAAAAATGCACACTTGTCATGAAGGTAAAAACAAAAATCAACCAGGCAGTAATTAAACCTATATCAGGAATCATACATGATTTGAAGCTAAATAGTTCTTTTTACAACAGGCCATTTTTAACACTTGAAAGAGAGAAGGAGCTTTTGTTTCGCATGTATTTCTTTTCAGTAGCAATATGCCATCAAACACATAAGCTTTATAGTGAAAAGCTAAACTTATGGGGCTGGGATTACCTTGAGTATGGTTTTTTGGAAATGGCAAAAAATAACAGCCCTCTGCTGTCTCCTGAATATCTTATAAATACAGAAAATTCATTAATTGAAAATCAGTTAGCAAGGTACTTTTCTGATGATTATAAGCCTGAAACGTCTTCTTTAGACAGGCTTGATGAAAGAGTTTTATTAATGACTAATGCAGCGAAAATCATACATAATAAGTACAATAACGAATTGTCTAATATGTTTTCACATTCACAGGCATATCTTATAAAAAATAAGCAGGGTTTATACGAGCAGCTTGAACAATTTGAAGCATTTTCTGATCCTCAAAAGAAGAAATCAACATTTCTTATAAAACTATTAAAAGAAGCAGGATTAATTAGAATTATAGATGATGAAAATTTTGTTCCAATTATGGACTATCACATGCAAAGGGTATTACTCCGCTCGGGTTGTGTAGAAATAACAGATGAGGATTTAAAAAACAGCCTTATAAACAGGGAAAAACTCAGCACTGACGAACCGGTTAGATCTTCATGTATTGAAGCCCTTTCGCTAATTGCAGAGCTTTCTAATAGAGAAGTTACAAAAATGAATGACTTCTTTTGGTCTATGGGAAGAAGTTGCTGTAGCGAGACAACATTATGCCATGACAAAAAATGTGTAAAACAACCCTGTACATTTTCAACAATAGTTCAACTTGAAAACCATAAAGATTGTTTTATTGCTGAACATTGCATGGGCAACAGCGATGAAAATTACAGGAAGTTATGGGAGCCGATAGTGAAAACACATTATTATTAATATTGCATTTCTTTCCTGAGTTCCGGATGAGTTTTTCATTAATTATATAACGCTCTGTTATTCTTTGGTTTACACATTTTGTTTTTTCAAAGCGGATGTCCTGTCCGGAAAACAGGATTGCGCTGGCAACCAACGTTTACTCACCTTACAAACCACATCTCGCAGCGCTAATGCTTTGCTTACACTTTATCCCCGGGGCTTCACCCCGGGCTACCG
>PWND01000069.1 GCA_003557965.1 Bacteroidales bacterium
GGGGGCACTGTTGGTGATATTGAATCGCTTCCGTATATTGAGGCAATAAGGCAGTTAAAATGGGATCTGCCAAACCGCTGTCTTGTAATTCACCTGACACTGGTTCCTTACTTGTCAGCTGCTAAAGAGTTAAAGACAAAACCTACTCAGCATTCCGTAAAAACCATGTTGGAGTACGGAGTGCAACCCGATGTTCTTGTTTGCAGAACAGAGCAGCCACTTAATGAGAGCATAAGAAACAAAATTGCATTATTTTGTAATGTTGAGTCTTCATCAGTTATTGAATCAATTGATACTGATAGTATTTACAGGGTTCCATTATTAATGCGTGAAGAAAAGCTTGACCGGGTTGTATTAAATAAGCTGAAATTATCAATTAGAAAAAGCTCTGATTTAAGCAGTTGGGAAACTTTCGTTAATAAATTAACTAAGCCTGAGCGTTCAGTATCTGTTGCTTTGGTTGGCAAGTATGTTGAACTTGTTGACTCATATAAATCAATAATTGAGTCTTTTATTCATGCAGGCACACAAAACAATTGCAAAGTAGAGATAAAGCTTATACAATCAGAAAACATTAATGAAAACAACGTAAAAAATGAGTTACAGTCAGTTTCAGGGATAGTTGTAGCACCCGGTTTTGGTGACAGAGGCATTGAAGGAAAAATATCTGCAATAAAATATGCAAGGGAAAACAACATGCCATTTTTAGGTATTTGCCTGGGAATGCAATGTGCTGTTATTGAATTTGCCAGAAACGTTATTGGCCTAAAGAATGCTCATTCTACTGAAATGGATCCTAAAACCCCCTACCCTGTAATTGATATAATGGAGGAGCAAAAGAACATTACCACCAAGGGTGGCACTATGCGTTTAGGTGCGTATAAATGCCGTATTAAAAAAGGCTCAGCTGTTCATAAAATCTATAATAAACTGACAATAAGCGAACGCCACAGGCACAGGTATGAGTTTAATAATAAATACATGATGCAATTTCAAAAGCACGGGATGATAGCAACCGGTATAAATCCTGAAACAAAACTTATTGAAGTTATGGAGCTTCAAGGGCATAAATGGTTTATTGGTGTGCAGTTTCACCCGGAATATAAAAGCACCGTTGCTCAACCTCATCCTCTGTTTGTTGCTTTTTTGAAAAAAATAATTGAAAATGAGCAATAAATAAAAAGTTAACACTTTAGCTTATAGATTTTTGTAATTTAAGCTATATTTGCAGTCCCAAATAAAAATATATAAAAACATATCAGTAATTATATAATGAGTAGAGATAACATAATAGGTATAATAATTATACTGGCAATTTTAATAGGTTACAGCATTTATATTGCTCCATCAGAAGAAGAAAGGCTGGAGCAACAAAGAATACGCGACAGCATTGCAGATGCAAGGATGCAAGAAAAGCTTGAAAATGCTGAATTAGTGGAGGCAGACTCTCTTATGAGAGATACAGCAATAAAAACAGAAACTGAGAAAGTTGCTGATTTAAAAGATAGTGAGGTTAATGATAGCATTATTAAAGCTGAAACAAGAGACCGTTTTGGAATTTTTGCACCAGGGGCTACAGGAGATGATAAATATATTACTGTAGAAAGTGACTACCTGGTTTTAAGAATAAACACTAAAGGTGGTTTTCTTAAATCAGTAGAACTTAAAGATTATAAAACATGGGATCAAAAGCCTCTTAAGCTGTTTCATGAAGAGCATAGTGACTTTGCATTAACTTTTGCTTATGCCAACAGGGTATTATCAACTTCCGAATTGTTTTTTGAACCATATTTTTACAATGAAAAAGTTACTGACAGCACTCATGTAAAAGTTGGCAACAAGGATTCCTTATGTTTTGGAATGAGGCTATATGTTGACACCCATATTGAAGACAGCCCTCAATATATTGAGTTTTATTATGGTGTAAAAAAAGATGACTATTTAATTGATTTTGATATACGTTTTGTGGGATTAGATAATGTTGTAAGCCAAAACCCTATTATGGATTTAGGCTGGAATATTTTATCTCCACGACAGGAAAAAAGCTTTGTAAATGAGCAGCGAAACACTACTATGTATTATCAGTACCTGAATGATGGGGTTTCGAGGCTAAGAGATACACGTGACGACAGTGAAAGATTATCTAACAGGGTTAAATGGATTTCTTTCAAGCAGCAGTTCTTTTCCATAGTAATGATTGCTGACAACCACTTTACAAGTGCCAAAATCGAATCAATAATGATTGATGAGGATGATAATCCTGATTATACAAAAGATTTCAGGTCTTCAATAGTTGTTGACTTAAGTATTGATGATGGCAGCAGCTTCCCTATGAACTTATATCTTGGGCCTAATCACTACCAAACCTTACGATCTTACGAACATAGCCTGGAAAGGCAAATTCCACTGGGTTGGAGCTTTTTCCTTATGTCATGGATAAACAGGTATTTGGTTATTCCGGTTTTTAACTGGCTGGATTCAATGGATTTGAGCTATGGCCTTATTATCTTGTTACTAACCATAATGCTAAAGATAATACTTTTGCCAATTGCTTACAAAACATACATTTCATCTGCTAAAATGCGTGTGTTAAAACCTGATATTGAAGAGCTTTCGAAGAAGTTTCCAAAGAAAGAAGATGCAATGAAGAAGCAGCAGGCAACGATGGCATTGTACAAGAAAGCAGGTGTTAACCCAATGGCAGGTTGTGTGCCATTACTGCTTCAGCTTCCAATTTTATTGGCTCTGTTCAGGTTCTTCCCGGCTTCTATTGAGCTCAGACAGGAAGGATTTCTATGGGCAGATGACCTCTCTTCATATGATTCTATATTAGACTTGCCATTTACTATTCCGTTTTATGGCGACCACGTGAGTTTGTTTACTATACTAATGGCTGTTTCTACCATTATTTATACAAAAATGAACTCTCAAATGATGAGCACCGGCAATCAAATGCCGGGCATGAAAATGATGCTGTACTTTATGCCTGTAATGCTGGTTTTTATTTTCAATAATTTTGCTTCAGGATTAAGCTATTATTACTTCCTCACTAATGTGCTTACATTTGGACAAATGTTTATTTTCAGGAGGTTCATTAATGAAGATGCGCTAAGGGCTAAAATAGAAGCAAATAAGAAAAAACCTGTTAAGCAGAGTAAGTGGGCGCAAAAGATGCAGAAGATAGCACAAGAAAAGCAAGCCGCTCAAAAAAGAAACAGAAGAAGGTAAAAAATTTATAACATTGAAATGAATTTATTCATTCCTTTCTTCAGGCTTTCATCAAAGTTATACTTTATATTGCCTGATAAATAAGAATAAACTTCTTCTTCTGATAAGCAATTATTTTTAGAATAATCAAACGATATCTGTTCAAGGCTGTTTATTCCTTTAGAAAAAGCTGTATTCAAAAGTTCAGAAAAGTATTCGTGATTTTGTTGTCTGCTAACCCAGCATGCAAAAACAAAAGGCAAACCTGTAAATGCCTTCCACTCTTGCGATAAATCATACGAATATTTATAGCTTTTTGAGCTTTGAAAAGTTTTATCGCCTATCATTAAAACTGATTCATGCTTATCATGCTTATTATCATTTTCCAGGTTGACTTCTTGCCATTTTGGAGATATTTTCCAGTATTTTTCAGCAAGAATTTTTATAAGTTTAGCAGATGTAACAGAATGATTATCAAGGTGGATTGTTTTTATTTCATTAATTTTTACCTGGCTAAGCAACAATACTGTTTTAACTTCACCATCTGCTCCAATACAATAATCTGAAACAATATTAAAGCTATTAAGAGAGGGCAAAAACCCAACAGGTATTAAGGCAATATCTGACTTACCTGTATAAAAACTCTTCGCACAATTTACCGGTAACTCAATGTTAAGACAGGCTTTATCTACAATTGCAGTATTTTTTAAACCATAAATAAATGGCAGCGAGTTAAGGTAAGATACTACGGAAATTTGCAACATTTGTAATATTCTTATATCCGGAAAAAATATAAAACTTTGTCAATATAAAACCTTCTTTGGCTCATTATTCAGAAATGTCAACTGCGAATTCCATTATTTTTAAAGGATTGCCATTTTGGTCTATCACAGGATAAAATATTCCTTTACATTCAATAAGCTCACCGCCTTTGGTTTTAATCTTGTATGCTTTTATTAAATGCTCTCCCGTTCTCATTTTTTGCCAAAACTCGGAATATTCATCTGTATTTGTGTAATCTTCACTTTCAAATAGAATTTTGTGATGTTGTCCCTTAATTTCTTCTTTTGAATATCCTGTAGTTTTGCAAAAGAAGTCATTAACATTCTTTATCATGCCATTAAAATCATATTCAACCAATAGTTGATATTTATTAGTTGCATTTATGACGTTTTGCAGTGTATGCTCCTTTCTTGTCATTTCCTCCTGGGTAGCATGCATTTCCTCCATGTTTTGGCGCATTTCTTCTTCCTGGGCTTTCATTTCTTCAGCTTGTTGCTGTGATTGTTCAAGTAAAAGCTTGGTACGTATATTTATTTTTACTGTTGAGATGGTACTTGCAATACTTTCTCCAACCTTTTCAATAAACTCAATCTCGTGATCTTCAAAAGGCTTAAACGAGGCTATTTCGATTACTCCAAACACTTCTTCATTTAATATCAGCGGTACAATAATAATATTTGAAGGATTTTCACTGCCTAATCCTGAAGTTATTATCATATAATCATCAGGAACCTTTTTCAGGTTTATTGTTTTCTTTTCAAGAAAACATGCTCCAATTAAGCCTTCACCAAGATCAACTTTTTTTGCAAGATACTTTTGTCTGTCATAAGCATAACATGCTTTTAACTCAAGAAATCTTTCATTTTCATCATCATCATTTAAAATAAAAACACCTCCTTGGTTTGCTTCAAGATATTTAACCAGGTTTTTTACTACGTTGAATGATAATGTTTCCATATTATCATTATCCTTTCTTAAAATATCTGCAAATTTAGCATGGCCTTGTGTTCCCCAACTTCTTTTTTTATCCTCTTCTTTGCGCTTTTCTTCCTCTTCTTTGGCATTTCTCAAGCTGGCTCTCATATTTAGCAGCGACTCTCCAAGCTCATCATTATCACCTAAAAGTTCAAAATCTGCCTGAAGGTTGCCTTTTCCAATTTCATTAGCAAAATGGGCTGTTTTCCCCAAACCATCCAGTAAACTATTTAAAGATGATGAAATTTTTCCAATTTCATCATCAGTATTTACAGCAATCTTTTCTGTGTTTTTTAAATCACCATAGGATAATTTATCAACAACTTGGGTTAGTGTTGACAGAGGTTTGGCAATTTTCCTTGACACATAAAAAATAATATATGAAAGCACTATTAAGCCAATTAGAGCAAAAATCACTGATCTTATCAGAATTCTGTTTGCCTCTCTGACAATCACTTCCATCGGAACAACCGTTCCAACTGACCATGGTAAATCTGTATCGCCAATAATAACCGGTGCATAAGCTACATAAGCCTCACCACCAATATGATTGTCATGTACAATATGAGTGAAAAACTCGCCTTCGCTGATTCTTTCAATAACTTCGTTATCTATTGCATACTGGCGGCGAATATCAATTATTTTTTCACCTACGAATGATTCATTAGGATGCCCCACATAAGTGCCATTATTAGATATGATGAAAGTATAACCCACATCATAAGGGGTGATTGACTGCGATAATTCCTGAAATCTGTCTAATATTATATCTGTACCTGCCAAGCCAGCAAAATGTCCGTTTATTAACAAAGGAATGCACGGGCTTACTTCAAGAACAAGGTCCTCATCTCTGCCTGTATATGTGTACCAATAAGGGTCAGATAAAAAATTAGTTTTATCGGTTTTTACCTGCAAATACAAACTTCCTTCATCATCCCCATCAAGGTTAAGAGTATCTTGCTGGTATAAAACCTGATCTCCATGCCGGTAATAAGTTTGCCTTACCCTTCCGTATGGAAGTGTATAATCAGGGTCAATTGCATTTAACTCCCAGCTAACCCATGTTGAAAAGAAGTTTGGGTTTCTGGAAATGAAATCATATAACATTTCCCTGTAAAAGTCATAAAAAACTGTATCCGGGACACTTTCAAAGCTTTGCATTGCCCACCCCATGCCTTTTGTCACATCAAAGTCATAGTTAAGCTCTGCTGTAATTAAATTAGCATATTCCCTGGCCTGTGTTTGTATATTTTCTTCTGCATCAGCAAAAACCTTATCTCTCACGCCTGTCATGATAAGACTAAAAGCAACTACATATATTATTATTGTAAAACCCAGAATAAACAATAAGAGTTTATTCTGAATTTTCATCTTTTTATAAAACTCCTTAAGTCTAAACATCTTATTTCTTTTTACGTAATATCACTAATAAACACAAATCTTATAGTCAAATATAGACATATATAAGGTTGTCTACTAATTTAATTGCTTTCTTCAATTTTTAACAGTATAAAAATTAACTTTACAGGCTCGTTGTATTTATTCTTTATTGGATGAATAGCAGCTTGTGCATTAAACTTTGTCCCGTTTCTTTTTATAAGGCTAAAAGAACCTTTATATTTTTGTCCATTTTTAAGTTCATTCCACATTTGTTGGTATGTAGAGGTTTCAACAAAGTACTTATCAAAAAACTTTGTATGCGGTACGCCGGTAAGTTCACCCTCTGAAAACATTGTAATATCACAAAAAACCTTATTAACTTTTCTGATGTTTCCATCCATGCTAATTTCAACAAGGCCAACAGAATCAATAATAGCATCATAAAAGTTTTGGCTTTCAACTTCTTTTCTTTCCATTTCTTCCTGGGTAGCATGCATCTCTTCCATATTCTGGCGCATTTCTTCCTCTTGTGCCCGCATCTCTTCACTTTGCTCCTGTGACTGATGAAGGAGTTCTGTTGTTTTAATATTGATTTTTACGCTTGAAATAGTAGAGGCTATTGATTCAGCAATTTTTTCAACAAATTCAACCTGGTAAGGCTCAAGAACTTTAAAAGATGCTATTTCTACGACTCCAAAAATCTCTTCATTCAGCTTAAGTGGAACAATAAGCACACATCTTGGATTAGAATCACCAAGGCCTGAAGTTATGTGAATATAAGAATCCGGTACTTCTGTGAGGAAAATTGTTTCACCTTCCTGCAAGCATGTGCCAACAAGGCCTTCTCCCCAATGAATTTTCTTCTTTACAAACTTTTTTCTATTAAATGCAAAACATGCTTTTAATTCAACAAACTTATTTTCTGTTTCTTCTTCATCATTCAGGATAAACATTCCACCCTGATTTGCATCAAGATATTTTACAAGGTTTTTAATGATACTAAATGAAAGTTCCTGGATATTATCATTATTTTGTCTTAACAGTTCAGCGAACTTAGCAACGCCTTGTGTTGCCCAGGACCTTTTTTGATCTTCTACTTTACGCTTTTCTTCTTCTTCTTTTGCCGCTTTCAAACTTTCTCTCATCTCAAGCAAGGCAACACCAAAATCATCTTCTTCGCTAAGTGGCTCAAAATCAGAAACAAAATTTCCTTTGCCAATCTCCATAGCAAAATTTGATTTATCTTTTATTCCTGTTACCAGAAAGTTAAGAGCTTTTGCCATTTCACCAATTTCATCATTTGTCTCTTTAATCTTGCTCTCAGGAACCTTACCCTGTCCCATCAATTGTAAAACATTTCGAAGTTTATTAACAGGACTGGTAATGCTTTTTATTGAGAATAAAGCAATCAAAATACCTCCAATAACTAAACCA
>PWND01000327.1 GCA_003557965.1 Bacteroidales bacterium
ATGATGGAGGAGCTTCAATTATTTCACGTGGCGTTGTTTGGGATATTGATGAAAACCCGACTTTGGGCCAAAATATTGGAAGTACTTCTGATGGGCCTGGTTCAGAGACTTTTACAAGCAATATTTCCGGGCTGGAACCATTGACAACCTATCACGTCAGAGCTTATGCAACTAATGCTGTTGGTACTGAATACGGACAAAACAGACAGTTTACAACAACCTACGATACTAATGAAATAGAGGTAGAATTTTTAGTTAGAAATTCTGCCAATATGGAAGCTATAGAAAATGCTGAAATTAATATAGGAGGAGAAACTATTTTTACTGATAATGATGGTTATGCTGAAGTTGTCTTGCCTGAAGATACGTATTTGTGTACGGTGGAAGCTGAAGGATATATTGCTTTTCAGGAAGACATTATTGTATCTTTTGGAATGGAAACTGTTAATGTGATGTTGACGCCTTTAGCATACAGCGTTGAATTTTTTGTTGAAGATGCTCTTACATCTGAACCTATTGATAATGCTTTAATCATAATTGAAAATGGCGAAGAATTTTTTGAGGAAATTTTTACTGATTCAGATGGTTATGCAGAAATTAGCCTTGAAGCAGGTAGTTATTTCTATTTTGTATCAGCAGAGGAGTACATAGATGAAGAAGGTGAAATAATCGTTGACGAAGATGTTGAGCCTGTTAATATTCAACTATCACCTATCTTATACAATGTGGAGTTTTATGTTGTTAATGCCTTATCTGATGAATCTGTTAGCGGGGCTACAATAGCTATTGAAATAGATGAGGATGTCGAGGAAGAAATTATTACCGATGTTAGTGGATACGCTTCGATAGAACTTATTTCAGGTACTTATCAATATATCGTTTTTGCAGAAAGCCATTTGTCTGTTGAAGGCGAAGTAATTGTAGAGGAAGATATGGAAAGTATTATTGTACCCTTGTATGAAATTATCTATGATATTGATGGAAACTATTATTATGTTGTTCAAATTGGCGATCAAAAGTGGATGGCTGAAAACCTGAGAACTACACAGTATAATAATGGCACAACAATTGAAACGGGATTAGATGGCCTTGATTGGGAGGTTGATATCTATGGAGCTTATGCCGTTTACCCAAATGAGGAAATAGAAGGAATCAACTCCGAAGAAGAAATGATAGAGTATTATGGATTGCTTTATAACTGGTATGCTGTTGAAACTGGAATTCTTTGTCCTGCAGGTTGGTATGTGCCTGACTATGAAGAATATAATGAACTGATTGATTATTTGGGATTAACCTATACCACTGAAGAAACGGGAGGCCTGCTAAAAGATACTCGCACTGAACCTGACTCGCATCCAAGATGGGATTCCCCTAACGAAGGTGCAAACAATTTATCCGGATTTTCTGCTTTGCCTGCAGGTATAAGGCTATCCGGTGGAGGATATGCCGAAATTGGCGAGCATGGTGCATGGTGGACATCTGGTGACCCTGCTCTCCTTCAGCTTTATAGTGAATCTGCTTATTCTGATTTTCTGATTGAAGCAAATATTGCCAGAGGTGCATCTGTAAGATGTATATGGGATAGCGGACTGCCAAAAATTGAAAAACCTGTTTTACCTGACATGATTCTCGATAGTGTTAAAGTTGGTGCTAACATTATTGATATGGGATTTTCTGAAAATTACCCTATTATTCGCAGAGGTTTTTCATTAAGTAATGAACCTGATTTTTCAGATGAAACAATTATATATGAGGAAACTTCTGAACTGGGTGAGTTTTACCTGACTTTTGACAATATTACCCCTGGTGAAATCTACTATTTAAAAGCTTTTGCTGAAAATGAAATAAGTGTCAAGTATAGTGAAACTGTTGAATTTAAATCCTATACGATTACAGATATTGAAGACAATATCTATGATATTGTTGATATTGAAGGTTATTATTGGATGAAGCAAAATCTACGGACAGCAACTTTTAATGATGGTGAAGCTATTCCCGAAGATTGGTATGAAAAGGGGACTCCAGCTTATATGGACAACCCTCATAATGAGTTAGAATCTACTGACGTTTTTGGTGCTTTTTATAATGGCTCTGCCGTAAAAACTGATAAACTATGCCCGCCCGGGTGGCATGTGCCATCTGCGTACGATTTTCAGGCTTTTATTGATGCATTAGGTGGGGAATCTGAGGCTTATGAGAAAATTAAATCTACAGAATACTGGCAGGAACCTAATAATGCAACTGATGAAACCGGCTTTTCTTTTATGCCTGCCGGAATTGCAGATCCACAGGATGAGCTTCAGGAAGTAGTTGATGTTTTCGGTTTTAGCTTTGAAGGATTGCTATGGACAAATACAAGGCTTGTAGATGTTTTGGAGAGTTTTCAGTTTAATCCACATGACCCTGAGGGTCTTAAATCAGAAATGAAAATTCAAAAATTAAAAGACAGGGATTCTCAATTTTTTGATTTTACAGAAGAGGATTTTAATTTCTTTTTTAGAATGGATCCTACTGATATTCAACTGATAGGAGATGAACTTGAATATACAATGCCATTAATATATGGCCTTTCAGTTCGTTGTCTTTGGAATAATGGCCTGCCAAAAGTAAATACACCGACTATTGAGGGTGCCGAAATTCTAGACAATGTTACTCTTGCTTCTAAGGTAATTGATGCAGGCGGAATTCCTGATACTCCACTAATGCGCAGAGGCTTCGTTTTAAATACAGATACTTTACCTACTGTTGATAATATTCTTTATGAAGAAACGACAAACGAAACCGGCAAATATTCAGGATTCTTTGATGGACTTGCACCTGGTACTACTTATCACGTAAGAGCATTTGCCGAAAATGAACTTGGGATATACTATAGCGAAGGAATAAAATTACAATCATATATCGTAACAGATGTTGATAACAATAAATACAATATTGTGAATATTGGCGATCAGTATTGGTTTGGCAGAAACCTTGAAACTAAAAGATTTGATGATGGGACTGAATTAATATATGTGGATGGTGAACAAGCACAAGAACCTCAGAGTGCAGGCATTACTTACTATTCTTATGACCCGTTTAATTATAGCGACTATTCTTATGAATTTGGCCTTTTGTACTCGTTTGCAGCAATTGATGATAATAACAGAAATTTATGTCCGGCAGGTTGGAGAATTCCTTCTATTGAAGATTGGGATGATATGATTTTACATCTGGACCCCGATGCTACTGAGTTTGAAAATGTGGCCGGAGCAAAGCTAAAGGTTTATGACGAAGATTTTTGGGATATCGAATATTTGTCAGATGCAGAAGTGGGTTTTAATGCATATCCTGCCGGAAGTGCTCAATTTTCTGGCTATTTTGATTTTGACATTGCTGGATTCTGGTCATCTACTGATGAAGAGGAAGAAGAATACAGAAAAACTTCAGTTTTTCTTAGCCAGGAATCAGAATCAGCAGAATATTTCTATGGAACTACAGAAAGCGGAAGCCAGGATGGATTAAGTGTTCGTTGTATTAGACACAATGGAGAACCTATTGTTAATACATTGCGTGTTAAGAACATATCTGTTGATTCTGCAGAATCTGGTGGCCTCGCAATAATTGAGAATGCTGATATGCCTGAAAATGCCGGAATAGCATGGAGTACTGAAACAGACCCAACCACTGATAATAATGAGGGAATTAGTTTTTGTGACATGGATGTTCAGCGTTTCTCTTGCGAATTATCAGGGCTTGACCCCAATACAACTTATTATGTGAGAGCTTTTGTCAATATTGACGGAATAGCTTATTATGGAGAAAATGTCACTTTTACTACATATAATGATAAAATATCTGATGTTGAAGGAAATGAGTATTATACAGTAGTAATTGGCGAACAGGAATGGATGGCTGAGAATTTACGTACTTTAAAATATAAGGACAATTCGGAGATTACATATTATTATGAGTGGAGTGATTGGCAAGATGCAGGTTCATCAGGAGCCGTGACAGAGCAACCCATGCTGCAAATAAATGACAACTATTATCCTGCTAAAGATTATTATGGACTATTATATAACTGGCATGCAGTTAATGATGTAAGAGGGATTTGTCCAATAGGGTGGCATGTGCCCACAGTTGATGAATGGAGAGAAATGATAAAATATATTGACCCGGCAGCTGATGTAGATAACAATATTGCTGGTGGTAAGTTGAAAAGCACAGCTATCGCTCCTGATTCTCACCCAAGGTGGGGGCACCCTAATGAAGCTGCTTCAAACATTTATGGTTTTTCTGCTATTCCCGGTGGGCGCAGGAATGATTTTAACGGAGAATACCAACACATAGGTAATCAAGCTTTTTACTGGACATCAAGTGATAGCACAGATGGTGTGTTTTCTTATAATTTAAGGTTTTTAAATGATAATACATTCCTTTTAATGTCAAACGAAGGAAATGGCATGTCAGTCAGATGTATAAAAACCGTATTACCTGAAGATGACTTTAGTGGTGGAGATGGCTCTGATGTAAATCCATACCAGGTAGCAAATGCTGCACAACTAAATAATGTGAGAAATTTCATGGATGCTTATTTTATTCAAACAGATGATATCAATTTGGGTGTATGGCCATGGTCAGAGTTAGGATGGGAACCAATCGGTAATGAAGAAAACCATTTTACAGGAAACTTTGATGGGGGCGAATATGTTATTTATAACCTAACAATTAACAAACATGAAAATGATTACCTTGGGTTATTTGGCTATGTAATGGAGGCTGAAATAGATAATATAGGGCTTATTAATGTTAACATCCATGGAGGCAATTATGTTGGTGGACTTGTGGGTATTAACAACTCATCTGTAATTCGTAAAAGCTTCACAACCGGCAGTGTAAATGGAAATGATTATATTGGTGGCTTTGCAGGATATGTGACAGGTTCGGTATATGATTCTTATGCAATAACTGACACAGAAGGGGTTAGTTATGTTGGTGGTTTTACAGGAAGTGCTAACGATGCTGATATTATGCATTCGTATTCTGCAGGATATGTTGCTGGTGAAGAAAGTACCGGTGGGTTTTCCGGAAGCTCTGAAAACTCTATAGTGCAATATTGTTACTGGGATATTAGCATGTCAGGCCAAAATGTATCAAGTGAAGGCACAGGCTTAAATCACCTTGATATGTTGCTAGAAGCAAGCTATGAGAATTGGTTCTGGACTGATTGGGGCATTATTGATGGAAATTCATACCCGTTTTTGCAATGGCAATATGATATAATATATAATTATCCTGCTGAATTTGCAGGAGGAAGTGGAACTATTGAGAATCCATTCCTTATTAGAAATGCCTATCACCTTAATAATGTCAGAAATTACGCAGGAACAGAGTTTTCCAGTATGCATTTTAAACAAATTGCGAACATTAACCTTGGAGAAGCTCCATGGAATGAAGAAGACGGGTGGGACCCAATTGGAGATATTCAAGATTCTTTTCAAGCCAATTTTGATGGAGATGGCTATGAAATAAGTAGCTTATTAATTGAAGGACAATATTCTGGTGGTTTGTTTGGAGAAATTTATAATGCCGAAATTCGAAATGTTAACCTGGTTGATGTTGAAATTGAAGGGATGGAGAATGTTGGTCCATTAGCCGGAAGTATAAATTTTTCAACTATTGAAAATTGTCATAGTGCAGGTGAAGTTCACGAAGTGGGCGAAACAATTGCAAACATTGGAGGCTTAATTGGAAGGGCTTATGAATCTGATATTTTACTTTCATCCTCAAGCTGTGATATATTTGCGCAATTCACTGATTGTATTGGCGGATTGGTTGGAATGATATATATGTCAAATATTTCTGGTTGTTATGCTACAGGTAATGTAGTAGGAAGATCGGATGTAGGTGGGCTTATTGGCGTTAGTGAAGAGAGTAGTATTACTAATTCATACGCCACAGGAAATGTTAGTGGACAGACTAGAGTTGGAGGACTTATTGGTAGAAATTATGTTGACGTTTACGGTGGTGCCATTGAAGAATGCTATTCAATAGGTAATGTTTCTGGCAATCAAAATGTAGGAGGCTTTGTTGGGGATAATTTGTTGATGGCTGTAATTAGTGACTCTTACAGCACCGGCAGTGTTACCCGAAATCAGGGTGCTAGTGCTGTTTTTGGCGGATTTGCAGGAAGCAATGAAGCTAATATCTATAACTGCTATTCTGTAGGCAAAGTACATAGTGCTGAAGGTATAGTATGGAATGAAGGTGGAATTAACAACAAGGGTTTTCTTGGAGAATTAACAGGAGAGTCCTTTGATATGCAAGCCAACTTCTGGGATATTTATGCTTCCGGCCAGGCTTTTTCGGAAGAAGGTGCAACTGGCTTAATAACTGATAATATGCTAAACCCTGAAAGCTTTGTTGATGGTGAATTTGAATTCGATTTTGATAATGTATGGAATATTGTTGAAGGTGAAACGTATCCGTTTTTATTATGGCAAAATGAACCTGAAGCCCATAACTATCCTGAAGAGGCAGAATTGATTGAAGTTACTATTCTTGTCGAATCCGGTGGTGCACCATTGCAGGATGCCGAAGTTAGTATATACGGATTTTTACAGAATACAAATGAAGATGGGATAGTAGTGTTTTATTTGCCTGTTGGTGAATACCTATTATTGGTGACAGAAAGTATGCATTTTGATCACAACGAAATACTTGAGATTACAGATGAGGGTGATGGCCAAATGTTTACTACTGTTAATATGGTCCCCGGTACTAAAAAAAATGAAAAATAAATAAACTGATTATAAATAACTAATTCCTTTAATTATGAAAACAAAAGTATCAATTAAACTGCTTTTTATAGCTTTTTCAGCTTTACTAATCACAATAAAGCTTTATTCGCAGGTGCCTCAAAAGATGTCATATCAAGCTGTTGTCAGGGATGCTGATGGCGAACTTATTGTTAACAGTGATGTAGGTATGCAAATCAGCATATTACAATACACTGATGAAGGCACACCTGTATTTGTGGAAACTCAAACTCCAACTACAAACGAAAATGGATTGATAAGTATTGAGGTTGGCACTGGTGTCTCAAGTGATAACTTTTCAGATATCAACTGGGCTGATGGGCCTTACTTTATTAAAACTGAAATTGATCCTGATGGAGGAACATCATACAGCATTAGTGGTGTCAGCCAGCTATTGAGCGTGCCTTACGCGCTCCACTCAAAGTCTGCTGAAAGCATACCTGAAGGAAACAATTTAGGAGATATGCTATACTGGGATGGCACTGGATGGGCTGTTATCCCGGCTGGAAAAAACAGAAGTGCGCTAATACTTTGTAATGGTGTCCCAACATGGGGAGGTTGTGATCAAGATGATGAACCCATTTTTGTTGTTGAAAACAGCGATGGTGTTGATGTTTTTTCTGTATATAGCAATGGAGTTTTTGTTAAAATTCAGGATACAGGAGATAAAACTGCACGTGGTGGATTTGCTGTTGGTGGTTTTACCAGTAACAAAGATGAAGCTTTTGACTATTTAAGAGTTACGCCGGACTCAACAAGAGTATATATTAATACTGAAGAGCAAACCAAAACTTCACGTGCTGGATTTGCAGTTGTGGGTTTCACTTCTAATAAAAAAGGCGAAAAAGAATCCTTCTTCAAAGTAACCAGTGATACTA
>PWND01000070.1 GCA_003557965.1 Bacteroidales bacterium
TCTATAAAGAATCTTTGTTGAAAGACATTAAATATGCAGGTTTTTTATTTGAGTCGTTGGCAACTCACGAGCTAAATGTCTATGCCAAAGCCAATGATGCAAATGTATTTCATTATCATGACTCGTACGGCTTGGAAATTGACGCTATTGTCCAGAAACGAAATGGAGATTATGCTGCTTTTGAGATAAAGCTTGGTGTAGGATTTATAGACGAAGCAGTTGAAAACTTGAAAAAATTTGAAAGAAGTATAAATACAGCAAAAATGGATTTGCCGAAATCTCTAAACATTATTACCGGCACAGGAATGAGTCATAAAAGGCCGGACGGAATAAATGTTATATCATTAGCTTCTTTGGGGAAATAATTTCTACCTTTTGTGTAGGCCGAGCTTGACCGGCCTTTTTGGTGATAAATGATGCGATGGTAGTGACAGGGCTAGACTTGTCCTTGGGCTATTTTATTGAATAATTAGTACCTGGGCCAGTTCCAAATTTTTCAATCAAGTTTTTCTCAATCAAATCAGGCAAAATCCTCTTAACTGTCGGATTTGGAATTCCAAGTTTTTTTGCAATATCTCCTGATTTGCATCCGGCATTGTTTTCAATGAAGGTTAATATTGCTTTTTCTCTTGGAGACAACCTTGTCTCAACGCCTTTGGATTCTAATTTATTCATTAATTGTTTCTGAATGCTACCAAGGGCATTGAAGAAAAATCGAATCCACTCCGTAATATCCTCATTTGGTCTTTGAGCCTGGCAACTTCTAAGAACTCTGTAATATTCAGTTTTCCTATTTTCAATCTCATGCTCAAAACTGACGTACTGAATCCATTTATAACCGTGTTTTAACAAAAGTAAGGTTGAAAGCAATCTGCTCAATCGTCCGTTTCCATCTTGGAAAGGATGAATACTAACAAACTCATAAGCAAACAATGCACATTTCACAAGCGGATGAGTTTCCTTGTCATTATTATACCAATCAATTAACAACCTCATTGCATCCTGTGTCGGAAGTCCGGTTGGAGTTGTCTGAAAGATAATTTTCCGACTCCCATCGGGTAGTTTTGCTTCAACAGCATTACAGAGTTGCTTGTAATCACCTTTGTGCCATTCGTCTTTTTTGCTATGTTTCAACAAAATGTTGTGCAGGTTTTTTATGCTACTTTCTGTTATCGGAATATCGTCATATGACTCTGAGATTAAGTCTAATGATTCAAAGTATCCCACAACCTCTTGTGAATCTCTATCAACGATTTTTGTAATGTCAATTCCCTTTAGCAACGCTTCAACTTCTTCATCAGACATTTTTGAACCTTCAATTCGTGTCGATGCTCCAACACTACGAACAGTAGCAATTGCTTTTAACTGCTTCAAACTTTGTCCTTCTTTCTTTTCAATTGAAGTCCACGTAGCATCAAATCTATCGATTTGACTAATAAGCCGAATTAGCTCCCAGTCAATATCCATACTAAAATTATGCACTTTGTTTTCCATACTACAAATATATCACTAAAAACTTAATTCGATACGATATGATTCGTGTTTATTCGATAAATATTCGAAGATTATGATACGATATGAGCTTATTGTATACGATAACGGTGCGGTTAAAATGCTCTCTCGACGGTGGCTGAGGTTCTCGAAGCCACCACCCCGGACAAGTCGAGCCATGGCGTTTGTGTTGGTCGGGCTTGACCGACCATAATGTTAAAAAATGATGCGTTCGTAGTGACATGGCTAGACTTGTCAGTTTTATCGTCGGGAAAAATCTGCAGCCTTGACTTTTTGGCTTCTTTTTGGGTCAAGCCAAAAAGAAGAAATAAATAAAGAACAGAAAAGCTATGGTTTTCATTGGTCATGCTCATCCACTGGATATTTCGCTAACGCTATGACGTGCTCTTTCTGCCGACTGCCAAGCACTGTATCCCCTGTAGGCCGGGCTTGACCTAAAATATTTTCATTGTAAAATTTAAAATAAAGCCTTATCTTTGAGTTATGACTACAAAGAGTGAAATATTCGCTAAATTGAAAGAGTTAAAACCAACTCTTTATAATGATTATTCAGTAAAAGAGATAGGTGTGTTTGGTTCTTTTTCAGAAGGTGATTTTTCTGATGAAAGTGATATTGATATTCTTGTTGAATTAGAGAAACCCATTGGATGGAAGTTTTTTACTTTGGAACTTTACCTGGAACAGGTTTTTAAAAGAAAGGTGGATCTGGTTACAAAGAATGCTTTGAAAGGTCAAATAAAGGACAAAATCTTAAATCAAGTAAATTACGTCTAATTATGAAGAGAAAAGACAGGACATACAAAATGTACCTGGACGACTTGTTATTGGCTATGACTAGGATATCTGAATATATTAATGATCATACTTTTGAAAGTTTTAAAAAAGATTATAAAACAGTTGATGCCGTTATTCGAAACTTTGAAGTTATAGGAGAGGCTTCAAAAAATATCCCCGGTGAGATAAAATCAAAATATCCTGAGGTCCCTTGGGCTGAAATGTATTTGTTAAGGAACAAAGTTTCTCACGAATATTTTGGAATAGATTATGACATCATTTGGGATGTTGCATATAACCACCTGCCTGAAAACAAAACCCAGATTGAACAAATAATTGAGAGAGAATAAATGGCTTCACCCCGGGCTATTGATATTGCGCTCCTGACGGAGCTTGGGGGATACGCACTGCATCCCGTGTAGGCCGGGCTTGACCGGCCTCGTTGATGATAAATGATACGAACGTAGTGACAGGGCTTGACCTGTCTGAGCTAGGTCTGTCATGGCTTGACTGTCCCTTGGTTTCAGCTTTGAGCTTGCCTAAGCCTCAATTTTGTTTTTGTCATTAGTAGGATAACAGAGAACAGAAATTCCTACTGTAGAATTTTGTAAAAGGGGAGAAAAGACACAGTAGTATTATTTATTTTTAATTCTGCTTCAAAATTCCTGTTTATAATCCATGCATGTTGTGGATTGTATTTCTCAATGAAACTCCGAAAAGATCTGGAAATTGTAGGTTTGGAAAAATTACCGTACTTTACTTCAACAGGCAGTATATCGTTAGTTTTGTTAATAACAAAGTCAACCTCGGCTTTATCTTTAGTCCGCCAATAATGTAAGCTCCAATTCTTCCATCTAATGTGTTCTTTAAGAACCAGGTAAACAAAATTTTGAAAAACAAAGCCGTATTGTTGGTTCATAGTTAAATTGCCCATTTGGTTTATGGCATAATTTCTAAATCCTAAATCATTGAAATAATAAACCGGTGATTTTGTTAATTCTTTTATTTTATTTGTGTAAAATGCTGAAACATAGCTAATGCTAAATGTTTTTTCAGCAAACCAAAGGTATTTTTTTAGTGTTTGCACTGAAACATTTAATTGACCAGCGATTGTTGAATAATTAATAAAATTGCCGGTTTGTGCCGAAAGAATTTTTATTAAACCTTGAAAAACGTCAGGCCTTTCAATTTTTAGCAAGTACACAAGATCTTTCTCAATATAGCTTTTGAAAATCTCATCAATTAGCTTCAGTTTTTCCGATTGCCTCATTTCCAGAACAATTCTGGGGTATCCTCCAAAATTGAGATATTCGCTTAGAAGCAACATTGTTTGATGTTGTTCTAATTCAAAGAATTGATTCAGCTTGTTTTCATATTTGTAGTTTGTTTTGAAGTTAACAAATTCCTCAAAATTTACAGATTGCATTTCATACACCCTCTTCCTGCCCAGAAGGGACTCACTTATCTTAGCTTTAAGATCAAGGCTTCCTGATCCACTAATAATAAATTTATAATTAAGATTTCTATCATAGATCCCTTTCAAAAACAGTCCGGAATTTTCTAAGCGCTGAATTTCATCAATAAAAACAAAGCCCTCATTTCCAATTTCCAGCCTGATTTTCTGTAATAAAGCTTCCTGGGATTCAAAAAATTTTGAATCTGTATCTACGTCAAGGTTTAAAAACAAGACATTTTTATTTTTTGCTTTTAAATCTTCAATAACTTGTAACATTAAAGTTGTTTTTCCAACCTGCCTGCCACCGGTAATAATAGTTATTTCTTTTTTTGGAAGATGATATTCTATGTCTTTTTTTATATGACGCTTTATCATGCCTTTCATTTATTAAAATATCGGACTAAAACAAATGCATAGTTTTAAAAATATTGGCTAAAATACATAATCATTTGATATTATGCAAATAATTATGCAAAAAGTGAAAAAATAAAAGAAGGATTGGTTAATCAGGGAAATGGTTGATTAGTTAAATGGTTTACTGGTTAATTGGGAAAATAGTTTACTGGGAAAGTGGTTGATTGGGAAAATAGTTTTTTTCAATATATTCTTTTATGTGCTGGGTTGCCCATTGTTGAAATTTTGTTGCTACATGCGATTTTATTCGGTAGCCAACAGATATTATGGCATCGAGATTATAATATTTCTGTGTTCGTTTAACTTTACGTGAACCTTCTTTCTGAACTTGTAAGAAATCCTTACAAGTTGCTTCTTCGTCCAATTCTCCCTCATCGAATATGTTTTTAAGGTGTATGGTAATATTTTGCGAAGTTGTTTGAAACAATTCAGCCATTAATTTTTGTGTGAGCCAAACGGTTTCATCTTGAAAACGAACATCTAATTTTGTTTCGCCGTCTTCAGTTTGATATATAACTATTTGTGATTTATTTTCTTCCATGTTTATTAATTGTAAATAGCAAATTTAAAAGTGCCAATTTTTCGCAAATTAAAAGTACCAGTTTTAAGTAAAAAAAGAACGTTTACTAATTTACCTGCAATTAACATTGGTGTAAAACTGGAATAAGTGTTTCTATTGTAACTGTGAAGAAAGATTGTGGATTGGTGTTTAACATGTCCACCTCGAGCGCCGGCTAGAAACCTCGTTGTCTCCCTTTCCCGTGTCATCCCGGTCGTCAGGGAGGGATCCCGTTGATGTGATAATGTGCAAATGTGGTTTGAGGTTTTGGGTCTGAGGAGATTAAGGTCACTTCGACTCTTTTCGCACCCCCGGGCTTTATGCCGTCGATGCGGAATGACAAAATTTTCCCCGGGGCTTCACCCCGGGCTATTGATATTGCGCTCTTGGCGGAGCTTAGGGGATGCGCACTGTGTCCCGTGTAGGCCGGGCTTGACCGGCCTCACTGATGATAAATGATGCGAAGGTAAGGACAGGGCTTGACCTGTCCGAGCTAGACCTGTCATGGCTTGGCCATTGAGCTTTGAGCTTTTTCAGCCTCAAACGATTAAACGACTAAACAATTCAACGATTAAACAACCTTTGGTAATCGGTGCAATTTCAGATATTGGTCTCGGGATTAAATATCCAGCAATCTGTCAATTGCAAAAATCGGGTAAACCATTACATTTTGATATTGAGAAAAATTTTCTAAGGATATTCTTATCCCATATTTTGCTTTTTTGCTATCCAAAAAAATATTCATGCTTTGCATTTTACCTTGTGTGCCTGATTTTACTTCAACAGGAATTATATGGTTATTAATTTGAACCAGGTAGTCAACTTCTGCATTGCTGCCTCTTTTTTCCCTGTGCCAATAAAATAACTCCGGTTTAGACTTACTATATAAGTATTTAGTTAACTCCAAGCCTACAAACTGTTCAGCAATATTGCCTTTATTGATATTATTTATGTTATTTGCAATTAGAAAATCAGAAACATTTAATTTTAGAAATCTCTGTGCAATACCTGTGTCAAAAAACAAAACCTTAAATTTTTTCCGGTTTATTTCTGCTGCCAGTGGAATGCCATTGGCTGAGCTATGATATACTTTATAGCATAGTCCTGCCATTACAAGCATTTCAAGCGCTTCCTTTTTTTGTTCGTGATTTCCGGAACCCGAAGAAGATGTAATATTGAACTTACCGCCGGATTGATTCAGGACAGAAAAAAACACATCTTTTAACCTGGATGTATTTACTCGGTCTTTATATTTTAAAAAGTCATCCTCAAGAGAGATAACGATATCATCTAAAATATTTTGTGTTTTATGGAAATCACTGGTTTCAACAAATGCTTTAACTGCTTCAGGCATTCCGCCGATTATAATGAACTTGCGAAACCATTCGATTAAATTTCGGTGAAAAGCCTCGTCCAAAGGATTCTTAGGAGTGGCATTATTTTTAATTTCTAATAATCCATTTTGATTTGCAGCATTTAGAAACTCATTAAATGATAGAGGATATAAAAACAATGATCTTATTCTGCCAACTCCGAACGAAGGTATTTGCTGTAATGCAAATTCAAGCAATGACCCTGCTGCCACTAAATGTAGCCCTTGACGTTTTTCATAAAAAAAACGTAGTGATTGTATAGCCGGAATACAAGATTGAACTTCATCAAAAAACAACAGGGTTTCTCCATCAACAATAGGAATTCCATAATATGCAGAAAGCTTTAAAGATATTTCATACGGATTAAGATTTCCCTCAAAAAATGTTTTTACTTCCGGTTCAGATTCAAAATTTACTTCTAGAAAATGTTTGAAATTACTTCCAAGCTGCCTTATCAAATATGTTTTTCCTACCTGTCTTGCCCCACGCAACAATAAGACCTTTCGATCCTTGTCTTTTTTCCACTGTTCAAGTTCTTTAAAAAGAGTTCTATTCATATAATGTTGTTATTTAAGGGCAAAGCTAATAATAATATGTCGAAAAGTCAAGCCGTAAACTTGGAAAACTTGTAGAAATATCAAGGTTGCGCTGCAAAAAGCCAATCACGTTTAATAAAATGTCTGCTGCAGCGCATTATTGCTGTATCCATTTTTCCCGGGGCTTCACCCCGGGCTACTGATATTACGCTCCTGACGGAGCTTGTGGGAGGCGCACTGCATCCCGTGTTGGCCGGGCTTGACCGGCCTCACTGAATATAAATGATCCGAACGTAGTGACAGGGCTTGACCTGTCCTGTCCTGTCCTGATGCGATGGTAGGGACAGTGACATGGCCTTGCCATCGGGTTATAATCAACGCAAAAAGACGTTTGAAAAAATGTGATGAAATACAAAAAGACGTTTAAATAATTGTATTTTTGTAAAAAAATTGTTATATATGAAACGAGCATGATTATTTAAACACAAAAACGGATGAAAATCATCATGCGAGTTCCATCCGACAAGTTAAAAACAAATTTTTTGCGGATGAAAAGGGAAAAATTGAATGAGCTGATATCTTGGAAAGGGAAAGAATTTCGTAAACCATTAATTATCAAAGGTGCTAGACAGGTAGGGAAGACCTGGTTAATGAAAGAATTTGGGAAAACTCATTATACGCAAACAGTATATCTGAATTTTGAAAAAAACAAAAGGCTTGCTAGTCTTTTCACTGATGACTTTGACATAAAAAGAATAATAATTGCCTTACAAGCTGAATCAGGCATAACTATAAATGCTGATAATACGCTTATTATTTTTGACGAAATTCAGGCAGTACCTGAAGCATTAACGAGCTTAAAGTATTTCTATGAGGAAGCACCCCAGTTTCATATTATTGCTGCGGGCTCTTTGCTTGGTGTTGCAATGCACTCCCAGACTGCCTTCCCTGTCGGCAAAGTTGAGTTTATGAATTTACATCCGTTATCGTTCAAGGAATTTCTTAA
>PWND01000081.1 GCA_003557965.1 Bacteroidales bacterium
TAACGGCATTATCCCTTAGGGATAAAATATTGGTAATGAATAATTTGCAAGATATAGTTATCGTCCCGTAGTGGACGAAACATTTTTATCGGACAGTAGTGAAAAATTAATTTGGTTCGACTATTATTTCACATTAATTTTATCTCCAATTTTGTTATTCAATTGATATAAATTAAATACTTACTTAAAATGAAACCCTCATCTACTAAACATATACAAAAGTGCATGTGTAAAAATGAGGGTTCCATCGGGATAAATTAAATACATGAATACGCATAATACTAATATTCAATTTGATAACACTAATTTACACGGATGAAAATTGCAAAGATTTTATGTTTAAATAATATGCTTTTAATAACCTGTATAATGAATATGGCGAATACATGATAAAATGTAAAAACATATACCTGGATTTCGAAGGAAAGCCTGTTTTCAGTGACTTAAATATAGAAGTTACAAAGGGGGCTCACCTATGTATAGGTGGTGTTTCGGGCAAAGGAAAATCAACATTTTTAAAACTATTACAGGGTTATGTTGTGCCTGATTCAGGAAGTGTTGAAATCAGCGGTAAAGCATTGAATTATTCAAACATAAAGTCCATACGTAAATCAATAACCTGGATACCGCAGGATATTAACCTGCCCGTTGAAAATGGATATGAACTTGCGAAAATGATGAATATTGAAGCTGATATTGGCAATATCGAAAGTTTTATGGAGCAGTTGGGGCTGGAAGCTGATATGTTGTATCGAGGTTTTTCCAAAATAAGCGGAGGACAAAAACAAAGAATAATAATTTCTATTTGTCTTGCGCTTGATAAAGATATAGTTCTTATGGATGAACCAACAGCTTCATTGGATGATGCATCTGTAAGGCTTTTAATAAAAACCATCAAACAATTAAAAGGTAAAACAATTATTTCAGCGTCACATAACCACCTTTGGATGCAAGCTGCGGATCAAATATTAGAAATATGACATCAGCGATAGATATTGGAATTTATGAACTTTTATTAAGCTTCCTGATATTAATACTTCCGGTTGCCTTCCTTTTTTACTATAAAATAAGGATAATTAAAAGTGTATTGATAAGTGTTGTCAGAATGGTGTTGCAACTTTCACTTGTAGCTGTTTACCTGGAATGGATATTTGAACTCAATAATGCGTGGGTAAATTCTTTATGGGTGCTTATAATGATACTTGTAGGAGTTTTTACAACCATACAAAGAGCTTATCTAAACTGGAAATACTTCATCTTTCCGCTGTTTATTTCAGGATTGACATCTATAGTTATTATTGATGCATTTTTTCTCGGATTTATTATAAGGTTAGATTATGTTTTTGATGCACAGTATTTTATTCCGATAACAGGAATGGTTTTAGGCAATGCACTAAATCACAATATTATTGGCCTGCGTGTTTATTTCAGGGATCTTTCTGAAAAATCAGGCTTATACCAGTTTTTGCTAACAAACACGGGTGGCAATATGAAGCTTACCATGCGGCCTTTCCTGTCTGAATCTGTAAATCAAGCCCTTAACCCTTTGATTGCAAATATTTCTGTAATGGGATTAATATCACTTCCAGGTATGATGACAGGCCAGTTGCTGGGTGGCAGCTCACCGGCTATTGCGATAAAGTATCAAATCATGATTGTATTGGCAATATTTGTGGGATGTTCCATAAACCTGTTTCTAAGCATTATGTTGTCTAACAGGTTTGTTTTTGATGAATATCAAAATTTAAAGGTTGAAAAAGTTTTTCCAAATAAAAAACCTGTAAAACCAACTAAAAATAAGGCCGGCAACTAATCAAAACCGAATTTAATAAATGCAGGTAATAAATAATTAAGCTGGCCAGAATTATTAATCCATTTCTAATGTTATTATTGCTATACAAAAAAAATGAAGTTTATTATAATTAAATGCGATTAAAATAAGAAATATTTATAAACCTTAATTTGCATCCTAAATATGTTATTAGCATATTAGGTTTTTGTTAAAATGTTTCGTAGTTTTGCAAAATAGCGAAAAGCATTTTAATAATCTTATTGTTCAATTAAAATATACATTTAATAACAACATTGAAGTATATGTTTTCTATTTAAGAATTAGAGGAGGAATTATGAGGTTCTTTTTGTTATTTAAAAAAGTCATTTTGGTTTGCATTATACTATCTGCTATTGAAGATGTTGTAATTGCTCAGAATATTAAAGGACTTAGCTCGATTGAATTTTATAATAATTATAGAAACTTGTTAAGTGATTCCAATGTAATTATTATAGATGGGCGCACTGAAGCAATGTTTTCAAGTGAGAGATTAAAAAATGCTGTAAATATTGATGCAGATTCCGATAAATTGGGTTTACTGCTTAAGCAATATAAAAATTATCAAACAATGATTATTTACTGCACTACAATAAGAAGAACAATTAAAATAATAGAGACTCTAAGTGATTTTTATTGCGGGAAAATAATATACATCAACGATGGCATAGCCGGATGGAAACGCAATGGGTTACCTATAGACACTGGGTAAAAATATTTTATTTATAAGATCAAAAAAATATTAAAAATATTATTACATTTTCAAATAAGACTATTCATTAATTTGAAATTATTTTTTTTTAAAACCTATAAAATTATGTTTACTATGAAAAATTCATTTCTTGTCTTATTACTGATTCTAAGCATCAGCATAAATGCCGGCGAAAAAAAAGGCCCGGAGTTTACTTATGAAAACGATCGTTATGATTATGGAGTTATATATCTGGATGATATGCCAGAAACCAAGCTTGATATCAAATTCACTAATACAGGAGACGAGCCCCTTATACTTAGTGGTGTTAGAGCATGCTGCGGAACCAGGGTTAACTATTGGCCTCAAGAACCTATAATGCCTAACGAAGAAGGGGTTATCAAAGTGGAATTTCGCCTCGCGCCAAGGCCACACCGTATTAGCAGGACTGTAATTGTTACATCTAACATGGAAACCAATAACAGGCATATTTTCAGAATTATGGGGCAAGTGAAAGAAAAAGTTAAAGAGGAAAAGTTAAAAGAAGATAATTCAGATAATAAAAAGTAGTAAAAGCATTTTATAAACTTTCTTGCACAAAAAGTTTAATGCAGTTGTTAATTTAATTTTTATATTTATGGAATTACAAATAGTTATTGGTAATAGAAAAAATATGATTTTACAGACTTTAACCTGGGTATCACGTATCATATTTGGGTTAGCATTTATTTTTGCAGGCTTTACCAAAGCCATTGACCCTTTGGGAACTGTTTATGTTTTTGATGATTATTTTGTAGCTTTTGGAATAGAGTGGCTTATGCCATTATCGTTACCTTTGGCAATTATCCTAAATACCCTTGAGCTTCTAGCAGGTATTGCTATTTTACTAGGGTTGAAAATGTATTATAGCGCATGGGCAGGTTTGTTATTCATGATATTCTTTACACCAATTACCCTGTACATTGCCATAACTGATGCTGTGCCTCACTGCGGTTGCTTTGGAGACGCATGGATTATTTCTAACTGGGAAACATTTTATAAAAATATTATTCTCCTTGCCGCTTCAATTTTGATTTTTACTCAGAAAAACAAAATTACCCCGCTATGGTCAGCTAAAAAAGACTGGTGGCTTGTTATTGGAATTACGGTGGTTATTTTTTTATTATCATTATTTTGTTTACGTAACCTTCCTTTAATAGATTTTAGGCCATGGAAAGTGGGAAATGATATTACAGAACAACTAAAGCCTTTGCAGAAGGGTGAATCAGAATTCATTTTTATTTACAAAAATGAAAAAACAGGTGAAGAAAAAGAGTTTGAATTGGATAATTTGCCTTCTGCTGAGGATGGGTGGAATTACGTTGACAGAAAAGAGGTAATAATAAAAGAGCATATACCTTCACCGATTGAAAATTTTGATATTCGTGATGAATTTGAAAATGACCTTACAAGTGAATATATTGGAAAATCCGGTTATTTATTTTTAGTTGTAGCTTATAACTTAAATACAGCCAAAACAGATGCATTTTCTGAAAAGATTAACAATATTGCTGAAAAAGCAACTGCTAATGGATATTCTTGTGTTTTGCTTACCAATAGCACATTTATGGAAATTGACAATTTCAGGAAAAAGCTACCATTACCTTGCAGCTTTTATCAAAGTGATGAGAGAGAACTCAAAACTATAATCAGGTCAAACCCGGGACTGGTTCTTTTAAAAGACGGAATAGTAATTGCCAAGTGGCATCACAGAAATATTCCATCTTATCAGAGTATTAAAGAGAAGTACTTTAAGGATATGTAGTTTTGAAATTATCCTGTTTATAAATTATGGTAATAAATGAAGATTCTGATATTATGCACGGGAAATTCATGCCGCAGTCAAATGGCTCATGGTTTTTTGAAGTCATTTGATGATAGATTGACAGTGTGTTCGGCAGGCACTGAAGCTTCCGGAAAACTTAACCCCAAAGCCGTTGAAGTTATGAAAGATATTGGCATTGACATTAGTCATCATACATCAGATCCGGTGGATAGATATTTAAGTGAGGAGTGGGATTATGTAATTACAGTTTGCGGAGGAGCAAACGAAGCTTGCCCTGCTTTTATGGGGAAGGTTAAACACAGATTACATATTGGTTTCGATGACCCTACTTATGCAGAGGGTACTGATGAATTTGTACACAGTGAATACGTAAGAGTCAGGGATGAAATTAAGGAAAGCTTTTATAAATTGTTTAAAGAAAGAATTGAACCTGAATTATAATTTTTTAAAACATTAGAAAAGTAAAGATTATGAGTGAGAAGTTTAAAAAAGTAACAATTCAAAATCAACCTAAAAAAACTATCGGGCTTTTTGAAAAATACCTTACAGTATGGGTAGCATTAGGAATTCTTGTTGGCGTTGCTATTGGGCATTTTGCCGGTAGCAGTATTGAAATTATCAGTAGTTTTGAGATTGCAAAGGTAAATATTCCTGTAGCTGTTCTAATATGGCTAATGATTTATCCTATGATGCTACAGGTTGATTTTACCAGCATAAAAAAAATTGGAAAAAAGCCTAAAGGTGTTGTATGGACGTTAATTATCAACTGGCTGATCAAACCTTTTACCATGGCATTTTTTGCATGGATATTTTTTGATAAGTTATATTCTGCATGGATTGACCCTTCACTTGCCGGTGAGTATATAGCGGGTGCCATAATTTTGGGTGCAGCTCCTTGTACAGCAATGGTATTTGTATGGTCATACCTTACTGATGGTGACCCCAATTACACATTAGTACAAGTTTCAGTAAACGACCTGATAATATTAGTTGCTTTTGTCCCAATTGTTGGATTACTGTTAGGAATTACTGATGTTATTATTCCTTATGATACTCTTGTTGCCAGTGTCGTTATTTTCGTTGTTGTACCTCTAATTGCCGGTGTTATTACGCAAAGAATACTGTTAAGAATGCGTGGTATAAAGTGGTTCAAAGAGGCATTTCTTCCCAAGCTTAAGCCTATTAGTATCATGGCTTTGCTTGTAACATTGGTTTTATTATTTGCATTCCAGGGGCAAAACATTCTCAATAATCCATTAATAATTTTATTAGCTGCTGTACCGCTGGTAATTCAAACATACTTTATATTTTTTGTCGCGTGGTATGGTGGTAAGAAGCTAAAACTAAATCATGCTGTATGTGCGCCAGCATCAATGATAGGTGCCAGCAATTTCTTTGAACTTGCTGTTGCTGTTGCAATTGCATTGTTCGGATTGCAATCTCCTGCAGCATTGGTCACCGTGGTAGGAGTGCTGGTAGAGGTACCTGTTATGCTTTCACTGGTGGCTTTCGCAAATAGAAAGAAGTATTAAGCAATAAGTAATTGGCAACAGGGACCACTAATCACTAATTACGTTTTTTAACTTCGTAGATATCAAGTCTTCGGTCTTTAAGCGTTCTAACGCTACCATAGTTATGTAGTTCTCTTAACAGGTCGAGTTCAAGGTCGCATATAAGAATCATTTCTGTGTTAGGAGTAGCTTCTGCTTTAATGCCGTTTACCGGAAAAGGGAAATCACATGGTGTAAATACCATTGATTGCGAATACTGTATGTTCATATTGCTAACCCTTGGAAGGTTGCCAACACTGCCGGTAATTGCTACAAAACATTCGTTTTCAATTGCCCTGGCTTGTCCACAGTTGCGCACACGTGAATAACCGTTTTGTGTATCGGTAAGATATGGTACAAATAGAATATCCATGCCATCTTCAGCCATTATCCTGCTTACTTCAGGAAATTCTATATCATAGCAAATTAAAATTCCGATTTTCCCGCAATCTGTGTCAAAAGTCTGTATTTTACTGCCGCCTTTTAAACCCCATACTTTGAATTCATCGGGTGTGATGTGAATCTTTTCATATCTTTCTATGCTTCCATCGCGCCTGCATAAATATCCTACATTATAAAGATCTCCATTAACCATTTCAGGCATACTACCTGTAATAATATTGATATTATAAGAAATTGAAAGATTCGAAAACTCTTTAACCAGTTCTTCAGTGTAACCTGCTAGCTTACGAATAGCTTCAGGTTCACTCAGTTCGTTATACTTTGCCATTAATGGAGCATTAAAAAACTCGGGAAAAACTGCAAAATCACTGTTGTACTTACTAAGTGAATCAATAAAAAATTCAGCCTGGTTTATAAGGTCCTCTGTATCTTTGTATAATCTCATCTGCCACTGAATAAGCCCTATTCGCACCTCCCTTTTTATTGTTTGAGCTGTTTTGGTTTCTTTCTCATAGTATATATTTTCCCATTTCATCAAAACAGCATTTTCCCGTGATACTTTATCATCTTCAAGGTAACCTTTCAGAATCCTTACCGGATAAAAGTCGTTTGATAACTGAAAATTCAATACGAGATCATGAATTTCTTTTGATTTTACCTTTTCAATATATTGTTTTGGGGTAATCCTTTTTGAGTACTGATGGTATTTGGGAATTCGTCCGCCAAATGCAATCCCTTTAAGGTTAAGCTTCTCGCATAATTCTTTTCTGTAATCATAAAGCCTTCTGCCTAAACGCATTCCCCTGTAATCGGGTTTTATAAATATTTCTATGCCATATAGAATATCACCATACTTTGTATGTGTGTTGAAAGTGTAATTGCCTATAATTTCATTATATGTATGCTTTTCATCAAACTTTGAAGAATTTATGATTATCGATAATGCACTTCCGGCAATTTTATCATCAACCTTAATAACTACCTGTCCTTCAGGGAATATTTTTAGTAACTTTTTGATATGTTTCTCCTCCCAATAAGAATCAGGCATGTGAGGGTAGGAGGCAACCATTACTTCCTTAAACTCTTCATAGTCCTCAATCTTCAAAAAGTCAAGTTCAACATTATGTGTTTTTTGTTCTATATTAGTCATGGCTTACTTTCTAAATTATTTTCCGGCAAAATTAATAAAACAATTTATCTTTTTATAAGAACATTATTAACAAATAAGTTCTTCAAAACTATTATTTTTGTAAAGAATTTAGAAAAAATTAAAGCATATACATATACAGATATGACAAAAAGACTTATTCAATTTATTTTATCGTTATCATTA
>PWND01000235.1 GCA_003557965.1 Bacteroidales bacterium
CGGCAAAACAAGAAAGCAGGCTTTGGGCGCAGGCAATAGATTCTTTAAAAATATTATTGGTTGAAGATAACAAGGTCAACCAAAAAGTAATACAGCTTATGCTTGAAACAATGGGGCATAAAGTTTATCTTGCTTCCAATGGCAAACAGGCTATTGATAAATTTGCCCTGGATAATTTTGAATTAATACTTATGGATATTCAGATGCCTGAAATGGATGGTATAACAGCCACAGCTAAACTTCGTGAGCTTTACAAAGACTTACCGCCAATAGTTGGGCTTAGTGCTAATGCTTTTGAAGGCGACAGAGAAAAATATATGGCTTTGGGAATGGATGAATATGTTACAAAACCCGTAGAAGAAGAGGACTTCAAAAAATTGATTGTTAAGCTTTTTGAGTAATCTGCTTAGCGAGTTTTCGTAATTAAAAGCAAATTATATACTTAATGAATACTCCCTCATTATAGCATTAAACGTTTCTTTCACTGAAATAATCTTATTGGTGAGATAAGCATTGCTGCCTGCGAAAGCATATCCTGCTTTAAAATTCCCTTTTAATGCATTGATAAGAGCTTTTATAATGCAGTATGGGCTGTTGTCAGCATTACAGGTATGTATGCATTTGTATGGACATTTTATCGGCTGCTTTTCACCTAAATTAACCTTTTCAATAAAACTACTTTTAATAGCTCTACCCGGCATTCCCACCGGACTTATTATTATACTGAGATCTTCTTTCTTTGAATTGATATATAGCTGTTTAAAGGCATCTGATGCCTCACACTCGTTTGTTGTCACAAATCGTGTTCCTAATTGCACACCTGATGCACCGAGCCTCATTATGTCCCTGATGTTTTGTCCGGTATAAATCCCACCTGCGGCAATTACAGGTATTTTGGTGTTATATCTCTCTTCAAATACTCTTACAGAATCAACAACTTCCGGAATAAGATGTTCGAGAGAGTAGTTGTCATCTGCAATTTGATTTAATTTAAACCCAAGGTGGCCACCGGCTTTTGGGCCTTCAACCACAATTGCATCTGGTAAATAATCATACTGATTTTTCCACTTTTCACAAAGAATCTTTGCAGCCCTGGCAGAAGATACTATGGGCACCAGCTTAGTTTTACTGCTGCCATTAAGATATGAAGGCAAATCCATAGGCAAGCCTGCACCACTAAATATAAAGTCTGCTTCTTCAGATAAAGAAGTTTTGACCATATCGCCGTAATTAGTCATGGCAACCATAATATTGACACCAATTAAACCCCTGGTCTTTTTTCTAGCTTTTCTGATTTCATCCTTTAGCGCTTCTATATTAGCCTCTGTAAAATTTAAGCCTTTTGAAGGCTTCAATAAACCAATGCCTGCACTGGAAATTATTCCTACGCCTCCTTCATTGGCAACTGCGGCCGCCAACCCTGACATGGAAACCCCAATACCCATGCCGCCTTGTAGTATCGGCTTTTTTATTGTTAAATTACCGATTTTTAATGTTTTCATGATTGTTTTTTATAAACGTTTTAAACAAAAGTAAATCATGCAAAAATGACATGCAAAATTATGGGACCAACCTGTCGGGTTTAGTGGTAAATCAATAACAGAAGGGATAACTAATGTTTTTTCGGGGCGAATGCCACTCACCCCACTAATATATCTCCTTGATTTTTGATAGATATTGACGAGAAACAGGCACTCTCTCTTCATAATTATTAATAACAAACCAATGTTTGTTATCATCACGCTCAAGCCTATCTATGTTGTATATATTAACTATACAGGTACGGTGGCAACGAATAAAACTTGAATACTGCCTGGTTTGCTGTTCAAGATTTTTTAAAGTATTTCGCAGTAATTTTTTTTTGAAAGTGTCATCTTCTTTATAAACAACTTTAACATAATTATCAGCTGATTGCAGAAGTACAATACTGGATATGGAGAGTTTGAGCGGCTCTTTAAAGTTCTCGGAATTTAATTCTATAACTGTATTCTGGTAGTCGCTTTCATAGCTTTCAATTTTCTTTTGTAATGCCTTTTTGTCACTAAAAAGAATTTCATTTTGCCTAATCAGGTTTTTGTACATATCGCTTAACCAGATGATAATAGGAGGTGCAATGCTAATAAAAACCACATTAAGCATTAGGTCTAATGAGATCTCAGCCTGGCCCAGATAACGCAAATAGAAAGTGAATGCTACTGAATTAACAATAAATAATGTGATGCCGTTTGTTTTTTTTATAAAGTTGTTTTGGCTGGTTAGTTCATCATTTTGAAGCAAACGGGGTAGCAAAACACGCACAAACAAAATCAGTATGAATATTATAGCACTGAGGCCTGCTTTAAAAAGTAGCCAATCATTATATTCAAGATTTTCAATTGTAAATGGCTGGTAAAAAATCATGAATAAAAATATCCCAAAACTAATACTTAGCGATAGCTTTACCTGCTCTTTTAGTAGTAAAACCAGATGTTTTGACTTGTCTGACATGTCTTTTTCTTGTTGTATAACCAGCAACCAATTTCGGAATTAGCAGCAGTATAAAAGGAATTCACTAAAAGCGATAAAGAATAAAATGCTGGTTGGCATCATTCATTTATTTGCAAAGTTAAGAGTTTTAATTTATAACATTACAATGTTATAAATTAGATAATAATTATTGGTTATACTCATTGGCTAATTATTATTTTGAGGTGCCAGTTGAAAATTTTCAAGTGAAGCTTGTTGCCCACCATTAAAACTCCACACGTTTACATCATAAGCTGAAGCATTTTAAAATGGAAAGAAAAACACTTAAAATTTCAGTCCTATAATAATGATATCATCAATTTGCCGGTTGTTGCCTTTCCATGCTTCAAGTTCACTTTTTAGATCGCTATATTGTTTATTCATTGGTAAGTCGCTTATTTCAATAACTTTTTCCATGAATCTTTTTGATGTATATCTTCTTTGAGTGTCATGTTTTAGTTGGTCACGAAAACCATCAGTAAACATATATAATCCCTTGCAGCTATCATCAAGGCTGATAGTTTGCTTTGAAAATTGTGCAGCTTTTTTATGGTAGCCAATAGGGAAGCTATCACCTTTGTAGCTTACAATTTCTGTTGTTGATAATTTGTTATTTTCGCTGTCTTTTTTGTTGGGGCTGTCTTTTAGAAGCCATATCTGACTTTTGGCACCGGCAAACTGTATTGTTCTTTTCGATTTATCGTATAAGCAAATAGAAATATCAGCCCCCTCTTTATGCATGCTGCCAGGGCTGTCCTGGTGAAGTGCTGTAATAAAACCTGAACGCAGCGAATTTAAGACTGCATCCATTTTGTACTCCTTATTTTTTATAATAATATCATTTAACAATGTTATTCCAAGTACACTCATAAAAGCACCGGGAACACCATGTCCGGTACAGTCGGCTACTGCAATGATTATCTTATTTTCGCTAATCGGGTACATCCAATAAAAGTCTCCACCTACTATATCACTGGGTTGTTCAAAAACAAAAGCATCACTGAAATAGCTATAGAAATTTTTATTATCAGGCAAAAGAGCTGTTTGAATGCTTTTTGCATACTGAATGCTGTCAGTAAGCTTATTATTGAATATTTCCAGCAGGTTTTTCTGTTCAGAGAGTTGATTATTTTGCAATTTTATCTCATCGTATTGGTACTCAATTTGGTCTCTTTGGCTTCTAATCTCCTCATTCTTGTTTTCAATGTCGGCATTTTTCAACAGGAGTAAAGAGTTGGCTTTCTTTTTTGCGTAATATTGGTAAAATATAACAAACAACAACAAAACTACCACTATAAAGCTTATGGTAATAGTTGTAAGCATTCGGTTCTTAGATTGTATTTCAGCTTCCTTTAGCTCATTCTCACTTTTCAGGTTTTGAATTTCCAACAGCCTCTTTTCACTCTGGTACCTGGCTTCAAGATCGGCTATTTCTTTTGATATCTCTATCGAATGCAAACTGTCTTTGCGAGTTATATATTTGTCAGCAAAACTTGATGCCTGGTAATAATTATTCATTTTCATATTGGCCTTTCGCAAATTACTGTATGCTGTTACCTCAGTGCGCAACGACTCAATACTTAAAGCCAGTTCAAGTGCTTTTTTTGCATAATTTGCACTTTTACTATAATTTCCGAGCTTAAGATATAAATCAGAAATATTATTATAAGCAGAAGCCTGGCCTTTGAGATCTCCTAAATCTGTATGGATTTTCAATGACATATTAAAATACTCAAGAGATTTTTGTAACTCTTCTTTGTGCGCATAAACCAAAGCTTTATTATTATAAACTTGTCCTATACCTCTAATGTTATTTATTGATGAGAATAATTCCATTGAAATAGCATAACATTCCAGTGCCTTTTCAAAATCTTCAAGCTTCATATATACTGAACCCATATTCATGGTAGCAATCCCTTCACGAAGTTTATTATTTTCTTTTTTAAAATATGCTATTGCTTTTTTATAGTACTCAAGAGCAAGTGTGTAGTTTTTTTCAATATCGTGAATAATGCCAATATTATTATAACATGCGCTGATGCCGGATTCTGAACCTGCCTCTTTGTATATCTCCAGGGCCTTATGATAGTTTTCAAGGGCTTTTTTATTATTGCCTATGTTTCGGTTAAGTACACCCATACTGGAATACACGAATGCCAGCTCTTCCTTGCTATTTGTCCTGTATGCTAAGTCTAATGCTTTTTGTAAGTGGATGCTTGCTTCATCAAAATCGCCTTTTATGCGGTGTATAACTCCCTGAAGCCTTAAGGCATTCACTTTTAACTCATTTATAGTTGGAGCTTTTACTTTCGCATTTTTACACTGTTGATAAGCCAAGTTATAATAATGTAGTGCTGAATCAGGATTGCTGCGATAGTAATAACCTCCAATGTTTATTAGTAACCTTGCTTTTAAAGTGTCGGTTTCAGCTGATTCATAACTGCGTTGAAGGCTATCCAGTTCCGTATTAAACGCAAAGGCCAGATTAAATATAAATATAAAAAATAAGGTTATTGTCTTTTTTGTTATAGAATCAGCCATAATATAATATTATAACAACTTTGCTGTTTTTGAACACAAATAATCAATATATGATTATGCTAAAAATAACGGCAACAGGCCTTTCTCATGTGCAAGCAGTGAAAAAGGATTTTCGTATATTATTACGCCTGTTGCCGTATTTACAAAGATAAAATATTATCAAATACAGCCATATAAAAATCTGTTGTTTTATAAATTAAAAATAGATATCACTTTGTATATTTTTATTACTTTTGCGGTGCTTCTCAAAGAGATAATTGCCCAGGTGGTGGAATTGGTAGACACGCTACTTTGAGGGGGTAGTGGCCGCAAGGCCGTGCAAGTTCGACTCTTGTCCTGGGCACAACACTTCTCAAACTTTTTGATAAATTTTTTAAAAATCCCATATTCCTTTATTAGGTATTGCTTATTATATTATATTTGTGAGTTGTACTATTAAGAAGTTTTTTTCATAATGACAGTAGCATCAAATAAAGAAAAAGTATTCGGGAAAAACCGCTTTGTTTTTGCCATTATTAATCATCCTGCACTGGGATATATGATTGATGCATTCGTTGTTAAAGAAAATGAAAAAGGTGTTTTTTCTTATTTCTTCCAAAAAATAACACCCGGCACATATCATGATTACTTCACCGACTTGCCAGATTCTGATAAAAAAGGGCTGGAAATAACTAATGAATACTCTGATGATAACCTGGTGAAACGTTTTAACAGATCTAAAATAAAAGCAAAAGAGTTTTTTCAAAAAACTCAAAAGCAGTTTATTGATGAACATATTAGGCCATTTATTGATAAAAAGGTTTATAAACTTTTAAAACTATTGGCAGAAAACAACACTCCTGTATTCTATAAGGGAGATATTAATAATAGGGTAAAGGAAGAAAAAATTAAAATTCATAAAAGCTTTGTTGACGTTTTATTTAAGTTTGATAAAAAACAAGAGCATACTGAATATTCACTGGATTTATTTCATGAAGGAAAAAGCTTAAATATTACTGATTCGGGTGCAGAAATTATTTCCTGCAATCCGTGCACACTTCTAAAAGGCCGCAACTTGTATTTTTTTAAACAAAATTGGGATGGCAAAAAACTCAAGCCTTTTTTAAATAAACAAAGTGTTATAGTCCCGAGGTCTTCAGAAAAAGTTTATTATAGTAAATTTGTATTAAATGCAATAAAGAACTACCAGGTAGAGGCTAAAGGTTTCAGCATTATAAGAAAACAGGGAGAGTTTTCACCCTTGCTTAAAATCGAAAATGATATATATGGCAACATTGTGGCGGGTTTATACTTTGATTATAAAAACAATGTTTTATACCCCCATAATGATACTTCTGACAAACATACAACTTTTGAAAACCAAAACGGCAGTTACTCTTTCAGAACTATTGTCAGATCCAGAGAAAAGGAACATTATTACGCTGCATTGCTTGAAGAGGCAGGGTTGAAACATAAGTCGGCAATGCACTTTTCTCCCGAAAACCCTGATAGCAATTCAGTTGGTTCTCATAATCATAATGTAATTATTGATTGGCTAACTGCAAACAAGGAGCTGCTTGACAGGGAGGGTTTTGTTGTAAATCAGGACTTTTCATCTAAAAAGTACTTTACATTCAAGCCAATGCTGAATATTGATGTGGCAGAAAAGAATGATTGGTTCGATATTAATATAAATGTATCTTTTGGTAAATATTCAGTGCCTTTTATTAAGCTAAAGGATAACATTTTAAAAGGAGAAAGAGAGTACAAGCTCCCCGATGGCAATTATGTGTTGCTCCCGGTGGAATGGTTTGCCCGTTTTAAGGATTTACTCAGGTTTGGCAAAGGCAAGGATAATAAACTTGCTTTAAACAGGCATCATTACACACTAATAAATAACCTGGATAACGGCAAAAATTTTTCCGGGCTTTTTTCAAGCCTTAAGCCAGTGAATGAGGTACATGTTCCCCAAGAAATTACTGCTGAATTAAGATCATACCAGGTTGATGGCTATAAATGGCTTAATTTTTTACAAAAAAACAAATTTGGCGGTGTGCTGGCTGATGATATGGGACTGGGGAAAACATTGCAGGCTATTACAATGCTGACAAAAATATATTGCCCTGATGGTGATGTTGAAAAAATGAAATTGCCGGAAAAAGAATCTGAAATTAAAGCTTCAGCTAATGTCGAAAAAGGAACACAGTTAGATATATTCTCAACATCTGAGAAAAACATCAACACAGGTGTTTCCCTGGTTATAATGCCCTTGTCATTGATACACAACTGGATCAGGGAAATTGAAAAATTTTCTCCGGGATTAAAGGTTTATCAGCATGCAGGGTCGAAAAGGCAATCAAATGCAAGCATTTTTAGATCTTATGATATAGTACTGACAACTTATGGAACGGTAAGGAACGATATAGATTTCTTAAAAAATTATCAGTTCAATTATGTTATTCTTGATGAAAGCCAGATAATTAAAAATGTAAGTTCGAAAATATTTAAAGCTGTAAAAGAATTAAAAGCAAAACACAGGCTTGTATTAACCGGCACACCGATTGAAAACTCTTTAACTGACTTATGGGCTCAATTTTCTTTTTTGAATCCCGGAATGTTGGGTAGTTATAATTTTTTCAAAGATGAATATGTAAATCCCATTGAAAAAAACAATGATGTTATAAAACAGCAAAAGCTGCAAAAGATAATAAGCCCCTTTATTTTAAGGAGAACAAAAGATGAAGTTGAAAAAGATTTACCGGCACTAACTGAAATGACGCATTACTGCGAAATGACGGAAGAACAGTACGGGTTTTATGAAGAAAAAAAATCTGAAGTAAGGAATTTTCTCCTGGAAAAGATTTCAGAATCCGGAATTGACAGAAACAGGTTTCATATACTTAGCGGTCTGATGAATTTAAGGTTGATAGCCAATCACCCTAAAATGACAGACCCATCCTATAGCTACACATCAGGAAAATATATTGAAGTTATCAGAAGTATAGAAAAGCTTTTATCAGAAAACCATAAAGTTTTAGTGTTTTCTCAGTTTGTAAAACATCTTTCAATATTTAAAGAGTACCTTGATAACCAGAAAGTTGCTTATAGTTTCTTAACGGGTAATACACCGGAAAAGGAACGAGAGTTTATAATTAATGACTTCCAGAATAATAATGAATCAAAACTCTTCCTGATATCCTTAAAAGCAGGAGGCGTGGGTTTAAACCTTACCGGTGCAGATTATGTATTCCTTCTTGACCCATGGTGGAATCCGGCAGTAGAAAGCCAGGCAATAAACAGGGCTCATCGCATAGGACAAACTAAAAAAGTGTTTGTTTACAAGTTTATAACGCGCAATTCAATTGAAGAAAAGATAACTCACTTACAGCATAGAAAAACTAAACTTGCCGGAATGATTATTGACTCTAATAATCCACTAAAGTTGATGGATGCAGAGCAGTTGAAAAGTTTGCTTTAAGGACATACCAACAATTTATGCATCAATATTTGCATACTTTGCATTATTTTAAATAAAGGCTCTTCTTGGAGGGACTTCATCACCCATAAGCATAGAAAACGTACGGTTTGCTTCTGCAGCATTGGTTATATCAACTTGTCTTAACATTCTGTGTTCAGGGTTCATTGTAGTTGTCCACAATTGTTCTGCATTCATCTCACCAAGGCCTTTATACCTTTGAATATGCAATCCCGTTTCTTTGCCATCACTGGTGAATTCTTTTACTACCTCTGCTCTTTCATCTTCACTCCATGCATATTTTTCCTGCTTGCCTTTTTTGATGAGGTATAATGGTGGTGTAGCAATATAGACATAGCCTTTTTCAATAAGTTCCTTCATATACCTGAAAAAGAATGTAAGTATCAGTGTTGCAATATGGCTTCCGTCAACATCGGCGTCAGTCATAATAATAATTTTGTGATATCTTAGCCTGTCAATGTTCAGAGCTTTGGAGTCATCTTCTGTGCCAATGTTTACACCCAAAGCAGTAAACATAGTTTTAATTTCTTCATTCTCAAAGATTTTGTGAGGCATCGCTTTTTCTACATTAAGAATTTTTCCTCTTAAAGGTAAAATTGCCTGAAACTTTCTGTCGCGCCCTTGTTTAGCTGTTCCGCCTGCAGAATCACCCTCAACAAGATATATCTCACATAATTCCGGATTTTTTTCAGAACAATCCGCAAGTTTACCCGGTAATCCTGTATTCGATAGTACGCTTTTTCTCTGAATTAACTCGCGCGCTTTGCGGGCAGCATGCCTTGCAGTAGCTGCTAAAATTACCTTATTTACAATAGTTTTTGCATCTTTAGGGTTTTCTTCAAGGTAATTTGTAAGCATTTCACTTACTACCTGGTCAACGGCACCGGCAACTTCTGAGTTGCCAAGCTTGGTCTTGGTCTGGCCTTCAAACTGGGGCTCAGGAACTTTTACAGAAATTACTGCTGTTAACCCTTCACGGAAATCATCCCCATTAATATCAAACTTTAATTTTGACAACATGCCAGACCTTTCAGCATATGACTTTAAGGTTCGTGTTAATGCCCTGCGAAAACCTGCTACATGTGTACCTCCTTCTATTGTGTTAATATTGTTTACATAAGAATATAAATTCTCTGTAAATGAAGAATTGTATTGCATTGAAACCTCTACGGGGATTATCCCTTTGTCGCTCAACATATAAACAGGCTCATCAACAAGCTTTTCACGGCCATCATCCAAATACTGTACAAACTCTTTTAAACCCTCTTCAGAATAGTAAGTTTCTTTTATATATTCTTCGTTCTCATCTTTTTTACGCTTATCAGTTATGGAAAGCCTAACGCCTTTGTTTAAAAAAGCCAGCTCGCGTAGCCTGTTGGATAATATTTCGTAACTGTATGTAGTTACCTGGAATATTGAATTGTCAGGCAAAAAGGTAACCTCAGTACCCTTCTTTGTTGTTGTTCCAACCTCCTTTACACTATATTGTGGAATTCCCTTTTTATACTCCTGCTCATACTGCTTACCTTCTCTGTGAACGCTTACCTTCATATGCTCCGAAAGAGCATTAACGCATGATACACCAACACCATGTAAGCCACCGGAAACCTTATAACTTCCTTTGTCAAACTTACCGCCTGCATGAAGTACTGTCATTACTACCTCAAGTGCACTCCTTTTCTCTTTTTCATGAATATCAACAGGTATTCCGCGCCCATCATCAATAACTGTAATTGATTCGTTTTCATTAATGTACAGGTCAATCTGTTCACAATAACCTCCCATCGCCTCATCAATGGAGTTGTCAACTACCTCATTTACCAAATGGTGAAGGCCTTTTGAACTGGTATCACCAATGTACATTGCAGGACGCTTCCTCACAGCCTCTAAGCCTTCTAATATCTGTATGCTGCTGGCATCATAAGATGCTTTATTTACAGAAGGGTTTTTAATTTCTTCACTCATGTTTTAACTGTAATTTTTTACTATAAAATAACTTACAAAGATACTAATTTGTAAGGTCTTTTCCTTACTTTATTTACTTAAAAATATTAACTAGTTATTAACATTTTCCATGTATAACTTATGAACTAATTTATGAAAAATATTATTCTGCTTTTAAAAATAAATTATCTTTGCTGCAAGTTGTGGTTCCAAAAGCCGAACGGCTTTATCGGATGAAAAGGGAATCGGGTGTAAATCCCGGACAGTTCCCGCTGCTGTAAGCTCTTATAGTTTGTTTATCTCTTACGCCACTATCAAAATATGTTAAGATGGGAAGGCGATAAACAAAGAGTAAGTCAGAAGACCTGCCATAACAATACAATTATTTGAAGCTTTCGGGAAAAAAGCAAAGAATAGAAAACCTTTTTCTATCACTAAGTTTTTTGCCCATATTTTTAACAGGAAAACAAATTGTCTTCCAGGGAAAATTGTTTTATGCTTAAATCAGTAATGCTTTTGCTTACATGTTTTGTATCCGGTTACCTTATGGGAAACTCAAAACCGGATACATTGATATATCTTGACCCTGTTGAGATACTCGAAAGCAGATACGAAACATTTTCCATAGGCAGTAATACCCGGGTTTTAGATTCAACCGATATTATAGCACATAAGGGTTATGACTTAAGTAGTTTGCTGAATGCACGAAGTAGTATTTTTGTGAAAGGATACGGCCCCGGAATGCTGGCAAGCCCATCACTTAGAGGTGGTAGTGCCTCACAAACAGCATTGCTTTGGAATGGGTTTAATATTCAAAGCCCAATGCATGGACAGAATGACCTAAGCCTTTTCCCGCTTATATTTACTGACAGGGTAGAAGTGCAGCACGGAAATACCGGTGCGGTATATGGTAGCGGTGCTGTTGGCAGCGCTATTAGCCTGAGTAATCAAATGGAGTTTAATGGCAAAGTATTCGCAGAAACTCAATTGCTTGCAAATAATATTGAAAATTATGTTCAAACATTCCACATTAGAGCCGCCGGAAAAAGACTTGCCGGCACATTAAGGCTGTTTAACCAAAATGCCGGTAACCGCTTTAATTACAAAAACCCAAATATTCCGGGAAGTGATGTTTTGGAAAGAAAACATTCTGAAATTGGGCAAAAAGGATTTATGAATGAGCTGTACTACAGGGGAAATAATAACCATGCTGTAGTAAGGCTCTGGTACCAGGATAATGAGCGCAACATCCCCCCATCTCTTATGCAGGAGCACACAGGGGCATTTCAGCATGACCAGTCATTGAGAATAACCGGAAACTGGAATAAACTCTTTGAAAATAGTTTACTTGTCATAAATGCGGCATACTTTGATGAAACTATTTTATTCACCGATTCACTTGGAATTGAAAGTTACAGCAATTCGAATACATGGATACAGGAAATAGAATACAGGATACTCAGGTTTAATAATCATACAATAAGTGCCGGTATTAACAATTATTTTGTTGAAGCTAAATCACATCACTATGTAGACAGGTTGCAGATAAACAGATATTCCGTATTTTCTTCCTGGAAGTGGCAGGATGAGAATATTGGACTGGGTTTGTTTGGAAGTATCAGGCAGGAATGGCAGGATGATATGGATATCCCGATAATTCCGTCACTTGGTTTATCATACCAGGTATTTAATGATTTTGCAATTAAAGCAAATGCCGGGAAGAACTTCAGAATACCTTCGCTAAATGATTTGTATTGGTATCCGGGAGGAAACAGCGACCTTTTACCGGAAAGAGGATGGAACCAGGATGTTACATTTAAGTACCGTAAAAATTCAAAACATAAAAAGGGAATTGGTTTTAGCGAAGCTGCTGTTACAGGTTTTCACAGGTTAATTGACAACTGGATAATCTGGTTGCCTAAAGGAGGACTCTGGACTCCGCAAAATGTAATGAAGGTAAGAAGTACAGGCCTTGAGGCTACATCCGCAATTAAAATAAAGTCTCAAAACTCTTCATCAATTTTCAGGCTATCTTATGAATACGTTTCTGCAAGAAATGAAAAGCAAAAAAGCCCGAACGATAAATCATTAGGTAAACAACTTATATATGTGCCTAAACATAGTGCAGGCGCCACTGTCACAACATCTTACAAGTCAGCACGACTTTATTACGAACATGTTTTTGTTGGTGAAAGATTTACGAGCAGTGATAATTTATACAGCCTTGACCCATTCCATACTGCAAATATTGGAGTACAATACTTTTTCAGGCTTTATGAAACAGTTTTAACCTTGAGATTTGATATACACAATATATGGAATGAAAGCTATATGGTTGTATCCGGCAATCCTATGCCTTTACGCTACTATAGTATTGGCATTAATTTAACATGGGATAAACAAATATGGTAAAACCGGGCCGGTTTAGGCAAATTCAATAAATGTATAATTAAAAAAAATATTAAATCATGAAAAAAATTACTTTAAAAAAAATTGCAGCAATAGTTTTATTAGCCGGCATTTTTATGCAGTCCTGCGAAAAAGATGATACCATTAATGATGATGGTGAAAATGGAAACGGAAACGGAAACTGGACAGAAGTTCCAAAGACCACAGCAAATTTTTCTGAAATTGAATTGGAAGCGGAAAGCTTCTGGAATGGCTCGGATGAAAGTGGAGGTTTTATTAGTGGGAATGTCTTTTTTCCGAACTATTTTGATACAGAATGGAATAGCTGGTCAGGATTTGCTGTTTCAAATATAACAGACAATGAAACTAATGGTTATGAAAACCAATATAGTGCAATTACAGGAACAGGTTATGAAGATAATGAAAACTATGCGGTAGTTTACGTTTCTGATCCGGTTACTTTTGAAAACTATATGAGCTTTGAACTTACCGGTGAGGCTGTGGGGAACAAGGTTTACGGGATCTATATTACCAATAGTACATGGGCAGCTCTTACTATCAGAGATGGTGATGACTTTTTAGATCCATTTGGGCAGGGCGATTATTTTAAAGCTACCTTTACCGGCTATTATGATGGAGATGAAACAGCGTCTGTTGATTTTGTACTTGCTGATTACAGGCATAGCAATCCTGATGAGCATTATATTGTAAAAACATGGGAGTGGGTTGATTTAGTTGAGCTTGGTGATGTTGATGAAGTTGTGATTTCACTTACTTCAACTGATGTTGATGATTGGGGAATGCAAACTCCTGCGTATATTTGCATTGGAAAAATCATAACATTTGACGAACCCCTCATCTACTAAACATATACAAAAGTGCATGTGTAAACATGAGGGTTCCATCGGGATAAAAGCACCTTAAATTGAATACATGAATACGCATAATACTAATATTCAATTTGATAACACTAATTTACACAGATGAAACCCTCATCTACTAAACATATACAAAAGTGCATGTGTAAACATGAGGGTTCCATCGGGATAAAAGCACCCTAAATTGAATACATGAATACGCATAATACTAATATTCAATTTGATAACACTAATTTACACAAATGAATAGTAAATTGTTGCATTAGCAAATAATTACATGCATATTTTATCATAAAAAAAACGAATAATATTTTGCCGAAATATATATTACAAAGAGTTTTAATAACCATATTGTTTTGCTTTGTGGTAGCCGGATTAGACGCACAAGGCCCTTTTTCGCCACCGGCAGGGCAGGAGGGGTCAACAGCTATTCATAAAGATTCAGCATTGTTTTCCTCATGGGCGGTTGGTTGCGAGGTTGTTAGAGGTTATATGGATGTTTCCCGTCCTGAAATGGGTTATGCAAGTGCTGGTACTTGCCGTGATGTTATTGGGAAAGCAGGAGAGGCCGGAGTACTTAGTCTTGGAGATGGTGGGTATGCAATCTTAACCTTTGACCCACCAATTAAAAATGGCCCCGGATGGGACTTCGCAGTATTTGAAAACGCTTTTGATGATTACTTCCTCGAGCTGGCATTTGTTGAAGTAAGCTCTGATGGCGAAAACTTTTACCGCTTCCCATCGGTTTCACTTACTGATACAACTGAGCAAGTTGGTACTTTTGGTACTTTAGACGCTACAAATATATATAACCTGGCAGGTAAATACAGGATAAACTATGGCGTACCATTTAATCTTGATGAACTAAAAAATCAACCCGGATTGGATGTTAATAGAATAACTCATGTGAAAATCATTGACGTTGTGGGTTCTATTCTTGATGAATATGCCACATTCGACTCTGAAGGAAATAAAATAAACGATCCGTGGCCTACGCCATTCCCGTCAGGTGGTTTTGACCTTGATGCTGTGGGCGTTATAAACAGTGTTGAAAAAGAACAGAGCTTTGATGTTGTGGTACAACCAAACCCGATAGCTTTAAATTCAAAAGCTTATTTCAGGATTTTTTCCCCGATAGTTGCTGATGCTAAAATTTCTGTATTCAACCTGAATGGAGTATTGTTATATACTGACAAACTTGAGTTTCAATACAACGGAGTGCATTATCATCAAGTGAATAATTCTATGTTGATGCAAGGTGTGTTTATCGTTGTTATGGAAGTTGCAGACAGCATCTTTACAACTAAAATGGTAATTATTTAAAAAACCAAGAAGCTTTAAAATATAATGGAGCAATTAACAAAAAGATTACTCAATAAACTGATTATTATTGTTTTAATTGGCATAGTTCTCACTTTTATTTCCTGTGATAAAGACGATAATGGCTACGAAAATGAATTTCCGGATATCATTGCCGGAAGAGGCTTGTTTATTATTAATGAAGGAAACTACGGATGGGGCAATGCTTCATTGGGGTATATTGACACAGATAACAACACATCATATCATAACTTATTTGAAAAAGCAAATAACAGGGCTTTAGGGGATGTGTTTCAATCAATAAGCATGATAAATGATAAACTGTTTTTGGTTGTAAATAATTCCGGCAAAATTGAAATTGTTGACCCGGTTAGCATAAAATCAAAGGGTGTAATTCAGGGACTTACTTCCCCTCGGAATATTGTGCAGGTGAATGATGATGTAGCTCTAATTAGCGATTTATATGCTGACAAGATTTTCATAGTAAGCCTTGATGATTACTCAATAGTTGATTTTATTTCTGTATCCGGCTGGACAGAAGATATCATTGTTGCTAACAATAAGATACTTGTTGCTAATGTTGACAACAATCTTGTATATGAAATTGATAAGCATACACTTGAACTCAAAGACAGCATTTTAACTGCTCCAATGCCTGTTCGCATGCTTAAAGGCAATGATAATATGGCATGGGTGCTGTGTGCCGGCGATATTGAAAGTAATGAAAAGGGTTCAATAATGGCTTTTGATATAAATGGATTAGAAGTACTTGAATATGTTGAAATAGAAGCTATTCCGTTTGCAAATATGGCATTTAGCCGGGATAAAGAAATCTTATATGTACTTAAAGAAAGCCTGTATGAAATATCTGTAGAAAACCCTGAAATTCCTGATAACCCATTAATTAGTGCATCTGGAATGTTGTTCTATGGTCTGGCTGTTGACCCTGCTAATGGCGATATTTATGTGGCTGATGCTGTTGACTATGTTCAAAGAGGTGTAATATTTAGATATAATTCATCAGGTACTTTTGTCTCAAAGTTTGATTCAGGAATTATTCCCGGAGGCTTTTTCTTTAATTAGCGTTTAATGCTTAACCTATGCATTATTCTATGTGCTTGCTTATGTAGCGTGAAATATTATTTGCATAAATTTTTTACCTTTGCTTCTCTTTAGTTTAAGACTTATAGGTTTGTTATATAACAAAATAACCTTGTAATGAGGCATATTATATGTTTGTTTTTTATAAGTATCTTTTTTCTGCCGATTAGATTAATTTCGCAGGAAAACTTAACAGGCACTGAGAATGATACAGTTGTTGATATAATACACAATGAGGCTAATATAGCAACATGCTGCAACAACGATTCTATATTTTTAGTTTTTAAAGTTCCATGGTTCACTAAAGAACAATTAACATCGCCATTTAAGGTAAAACCCCAATATATTGACACTACACTTACAGCGCTGCAACTGTATGATTATGCTTATAAAAATGATGCTTTTTTTCTGGCAAATAAAGGCAATGTAGGCCATGTAAACAGAAATTTATACTTTGACCCTGATGTAAATAATGTTTTTTCACTGTTTTCTGATGATTATTGGTCGAGGTATATTCTGTCGCATTCTGACTTGAAATTTATCAGGCCAATTCATGTTTACTCTGAATTAAATTACGTAATAGGAAGTGAACGCGAGCAACTTTTTTACGCAAAGCATTCGCAAAAAATTAATGAAAACTCTTTTATGGGATTTTGCTACAGGGTTATTAGTTCGCCGGGGGCTTACACAAGGTTGGGCTCCAGGAATAATAACTTGTACGGGCTATACGACTATATTAGTAATAATGAAAAATATCATCTGATAACCACAGTTAATTACAGCAATATAATGAACCAGGAAAGTGGTGGTTTGATTGACCATGTTGCTTTTGAGGAAGATGAAGTCAGGGAAGATGTTTTCTTGTTTAATGCAGAATTCAGGAAAACAGACCTTGAAATTGTTGTAAATAATTTTTACAGGATTGGGTTTGATGTTTCTTCTAAAACCGAAAATGAAAATGAAAGGATTAATGATACCATTAATAATGAGCAAAACAGCAGTAATGAAATAAGGCGAGTAAACCTCGGCAGGATAGGACATGAGTTTTCATTTCACAGGCAATCTTTTGTATTTGAAGACAGGGATGCTGTTTATCCTTTTTTTGACACCGACCCCCATAATGAATCAAATACTTTTGACTCAACTTATGTGCAAGTTATTAGCAATGAAATTTTTTGGTCTAATTTCCCCGAAAAAGGCGGCAAGTTTACGTTCCCTTTGAATTTCAAAATTTTCCTTAAGCATCAGTACATTAACTTAAAGTTCCCATTGTTTAGCAATAGCCTGAAAACTAATAATGAAGAACATTATCCTGTTAATAAAATGTATTATAATCAATACACACCAGGAATTGAATTAAAGTCAGACCATAATCGGTTTTTGTCATTTTCAGGATTGGCAAGATACACTATTGGAGGATATAATAGTAATGACTTTTTGATTTCAGGTGGAGTTAGTTTGGGAAGATTAAACACAAGTCATTATTTACAGCTTAATGCTTATTACAGGGAAAGGGAAGTTCCCTACTTTTTTAATTACTACAATGGTAATTATCATGGCTGGAATAATGACTTCAACAAAAACCGGATAGCTAATGCCTCTGTTCGTTATAACTATTCAGGTTTTAATTTAACAGCTAATTATTATATTTTGAATAATATGGTTTTTATGAACGAGGATATTGAGCCGGAGCAAAACCCTTCAACATTAAGTGCTTTTAACTTCAGAGCAGGTACTGATCATTCGTTTGCAGGTATTGGATTAAGGAATGATATTGTGTATCAGGCTATTCCTGTAAGTGGATTTGAAGATTTTCCGTCTTTTATGTCGTATCATTCGCTGTTTTATGGTGGTTCCTTATTTGATGATGCTTTGTTTTATCAAATTGGTATTGACCTGAATTATAACGCGCCCTACTATCCTTCAGCATATATGCCAACTGTGTTGCAATTTTACAAGCAATCAGAGTACCGTTCACAGCATAATTTTTTAGTTGATGTGTTTTTAAACGTTAAAATCTCACATGCAAGGATATTTCTTAAGTATCAAAACCTTGGAGGATTTGTTTACCAAGAAAAGCCTGTTTACCACATACCATATTATCCTGTGCCTGAGGCAATGTTTAAATTTGGGGTTTCCTGGATGTTTTTTAACTAAAGAGTATGAAATTTCATTTTACCAAATCCGGGCTCTTTCTCCTTTTGGGATATATCTGTTGTCTTCAGGTGTAATACTGAAATGCTCATAAAAAGCGTCCATATTATAAACAACTCCATTAACCCTTGCTTCGCCGGGGGAGTGAGGCCTTTCCTGTAAATTCCTTATAAGCTCCTGGTCTCTTATGTTGTTTCGCCATACTTGTGCATAAGAAATAAAAAACCTTTGTTCAGGACTAAAGCCATCTATCTCTTCAACCTCATCCATATCACTTAATCTCAGTTTAAATGCAGTATATGCTATGCTTAAACCTCCCAGGTCAGCAATATTTTCACCTAAACTTAGTTCTCCATTTATAGTTAGGGTATCCAGCACAACATAATTATTGTATTGGTCAATTAAGATATCAGCTCGTTTTTGAAACTTTTCGGAGTCATCTTCTGTCCACCAGTCATTTAGCCTTCCATCAGCATCGTAGTGTCTGCCATGATCGTCAAAACCATGAGTCATTTCGTGCCCTATTACCATCCCTATTGCTCCAAAATTCACAGCATCATCGCCATGAAGATAAAAGAATGGTGGTTGCAGAATTGCTGCCGGAAATACAATTTCATTCATTGTCGGGCTGTAATATGCATTAACCGTTTGGGGGTTCATAAACCACTTATCCCTGTTTACAGGCTTGCCAATTTCGTCAAGGTTTCTGCGGATGTTAAACCGTCTTGCTTCCAGTACATTTAAAATATATGGCTGGCTTAGTATTTCTAAATCTGAATAATCAACCCACTCATCAGGATATCCTATTTTTACATTCATCAGGTTTAGCTTATTAATAGCTTTTTTCTTTGTTTCATCACTCATCCAGTCAAGTTCTTCAATCCTTATTTTGAACGCATCTCTAAGATACTCTACAAGTTCTTCCATCCTAAGCTTTGCTTCCTCCGGGAAAAATTCAGCTACATATTCCTGCCCGATTGTTTCTCCAATGTTGCGGTTTATGTTTTGCAGTACTCGCTTCCAACGTTCCTGGGGCTTTTCACGCCCCGACATTACCCTGCCATAAAATTCAAAAGTTGTATTTTCAAAATTTTCACCTAAAAACGAAGCAGAAGGCCTTAAAACATTCCACTCTAAATAATTCTGTAATTTATGCTTTTCTGAACTATTCCATATTAAATCCACAGTGTTAATGAAATCAGGCATCCCAATATTAAGCTCTTCAATGTCAAGTCCCCTGGCATTAAAATATAGCTGCCAGTTTATTGAAGGGCTGATATCTCGAAGTTCGTTAATGTTCATTTTGTTATAGGTTGCATAAGGGTTGCGCCTTTCAATTCTACTCATAGAAGCTTCTGCCAGCTTCTTTTCAATAGAATAAATATCTTCGGACTTACTTTTTGCTTCTGCCTCAGAGTAACCGGCCAAAACTAAAATTTCATTAATCATTTTTTTGTATGCCTCCCTGATTTCCAATGAACGACTGTCATCTTTCAGGTAGTAGTCTTTATCGGTCATTCCTAAGCCACTCTGAAAAATACTTCCAATCATCATTTCAGTATTCATCCTGTCCTGTGCACTTACAAGCCTGAAAAATGGCCGAAAACCATAGTCATGCAAGCCGGCCAGCAATTTAGTAAAATCTTCTTCGCTTTCTACCTGCCATATATCATCCAGGATTGGCTGAATAGGGCTATGCCCCAGCTTATTCAATTCTTCTACATTCATGCCGCTGTTAAAAAAATCTCTGACTTTTTGCCTGTTGCTGCCTTCTTCTGCCGTTGCATCATTGGTGATTTCTTCTATTAGTGAGTTTAACCTGTCGTTGTTTAGCTGCTCAAGCTCCTCAAAAGCCCCATAACGGCTATACTCTTCAGGAATAGGATTATTCTTTAACCACCCATTATTTACAAACCTGTAAAAATCATCTCCGGGTGATATGCTAAAATCCATATTATCCGGGTTTATTGGTGGCTCTTCTTTACTTGCACAAGACGATAATAACATAGTCAGTGTTAAGATTAATGGTAGATACTTTTTCATTTTTGTAAATTGAAATTAAACTCCTAATATTTACTATGCCGGTTTAAAATGACCAAGCTGATTTTTAAGTAATTTTACTTACTTAATTAATGTGAATAGAATTATTTTTTACTAAAGTAATATATATAAATATAAATAGGTGAGCGACATAACGGCTTTTAGTTTTTTTATGAGAGATATTTTATTAATTTATACTTTTTAAGTGTTTTATACTTTTTGAGGATAAACATAAACTTTCATTAATCTTTTTATTATTTAAAACAATTACAGAAAATCCCAATAATCTGCAACTAATGAATCAAAAAGTGTAATTTCGCAGGAATAATATTTATTTAAATGACTGTTAAAAAAAGAAAAGAGTATAACTATCCCGAAACTACACAAGCTTGCAATACCCCAAATAAAGAAGTGTTTTTTGGCAAGAACTTAAAACCCTGGCAAAGATTTGCATATAAGTTTGCCGGAATAACATCTTTTATTTTTGGAATGATTGGTGTTGTTATGCCATTGGTGCCAACTACGCCGTTTTTATTGCTATCCGTTTGGTGTTATGCAAGAAGTTCAGAAAAGCTTTTTTACTGGTTAATTTATCACAGAGTTTTTGGAGAGTACATAAGAAATTATCGTGATAAAAAAGGAATACCAATGAAAGTTAAGGTTTGGGTTCTTATTTTACTGTGGGCTACAATATCATTCTCCGCGTTTTACGTTGTAGATATTATTTGGGTTAGAGTTTTGCTTATGATTATAGCAATAGGTGTGACTACCCACGTTCTTAGGATTCCTACCTTGAAGAAATAAAAAAAGACAGATTTATTAAAATTTGTTTCAAAAAATATGTAGTTTAGCATAAATGATTGTATTTGTTGATTGGTTAATTGATTAACTGGTTGATTGGTTTATTATACTTTTTTTTATATTTCTTAACCTTAACCTTAGCCTTGGCCTTTGGGTTACGCTAATACAAGAAAGAAAAAACAAACTATATACACATGAGGTTAATTGTACTATTTTTTATGCTTCTTGTTTTGATAATCAATACTTCTTTTTTATCAAACGAAAATGAAAAATCACCGGCGGCACAAAGAGCCGAATACATTTTATATATAATAAACAATGTTACCTGGCCCGAGGATGCAGAATTTGATGAATTTGTAATAGGAGTATTGGAGGCAGAACCATATATATCCAAGGAATTGGAAATACAGTCGAAAGGAAAAACAACTGCTGATGGCAAACCTGTTACCATAAAAATGTTTTCTGATATTAATGATTTAACTCCTACCCAAATGCTATATGTTAACAGGATTGAGGGTTATGATATATCTCGCGTATTAAGAGAAGTTTCCGGGAAAGGAACTTTGTTGATATCAGAGAACTATGAATTCCAGACTTCAATGATTAATTTTTTGATTGTGAATGATCTTTTGCGTTTTGAAATTAATCTTGCCAGGATGGAAAGTGAAGGCTTTAGGGCTGCTCCTTTATTTGCTGCTCAATCAATAAAGCGCGAATCAGATTGGGTAAACCTTTACCATCAGGTTGAGGATATGTACTTTAGAGAGCAGGAGATAGTCAGGCAGCAAAGTCTTGAAATAAAAGAACAGCAAGAAATTATTGCCAAACAACTTTCTGTTATTGAAGAGCAGGATGCCGAAATTTATGAACAGCAACAACAAATACTTCAACAAACGGAAAGGCTGGATCGGCTTAATAGTGTTATTTCTGAAAGGGAAAAGGAACTTGATGCAGCAGTTGAGGTTTTGGATGAAAAAACAAAACAAATCAATAAAAGTATTGAGCAGATAAGAATTGCAGAAAAAGAGCTTAAAAGCAAAACAGAGGAAGTGCTGCAAAAAGAAAAGATGATAGATGAGCAGGATAAATTACTGATTGCCCAATTGCAGGAAATTGAAAAGCAAAAAGTGATAATTGTGCTTGCCGGAATACTTTTGGTTATTCTTATAGGCTTGGGATATTTTATCTACAGAAGCTACCTGATTAAGAAGAGAGCCAACATTGCATTGAAACAGAAAAATGAACAAATCAGAAAACAAAAGGATGAAATTGAAAAACAAAGGGATGTTGCAACAAGGCAGCGCGATACTATAGCAAAACAAAATAAAAACATTCAGGATAGTATAAACTACGCAAGCAGAATACAGGAAGCAGTGCTGCCCCCAAAAGAACTGTTAAGCTATGACCTGAAAAACTACTTTATTCTTAATAAGCCTAAAGAAGTGGTAAGTGGTGATTATTACTGGATGGCAAATAAAAACGAACAATTAATTATTGCTGCTGCCGATTGTACAGGGCATGGCGTTCCCGGTGCTTTTATGTCTATGCTGGGTGTAGCATTTTTGAATGAAATTGTCAATAAAATAGAAGTCCTCAAAGCAAACGAAATTTTAAATATGCTTAGAGAGTATGTGATTGATTCATTAAGGCAAACCGGAAAATCGGGCGAAGCAAATGATGGAATGGATATAGCTTTATGTATTTTAAATACTAAAAACTACAATATTCAATATGCAGGTGCAAACAACCCTTTATATATTGTAAGGCCTGTTGAGAATGTAAAAGAAGATGATGAGCAACTTAAAGAACATAAACTTATTAGAGAAACAGACAAACATCACTTGTACAGGGTAAAAGCAGACCTAATGCCTGTTGCAATTCACAGAAGGGCTGATGTCTCATTTAAAAATCACAACTTTCAAATGAATAAGGGCGACTCCTTTTATATTTTCTCTGATGGATATGTTGACCAATTCGGAGGGCCTCACGGAAAAAGATATAGCTCAGGTAAGTTTGCACAAAAGATTATTGACATTCAAACGCTTAATATGCAAGAGCAGTTTGATGAATTAGATATTGAAATTGAAAGATGGAAAAGCATCCCGGATGATGATGGGAACAAACACCAGCAAATAGATGACATACTAGTAATTGGTGTTAAACTTTAATAGTTAGAAACACTCAAATACAGTGGTTATTCCCTGCGGGTCAGTGGAAGATTGCCCGTCAATCTCATCCAGCTCATCTCCACATATATAACCGTAATACTCCCGGCCTTCTTCTTCTCCATCGGCATTATAAGTTACAATATAACAATCTTTGCAATTCTCATCTAACTCACATGAAGTGATAAATGCAAAAAATGCAATAATCGAAACAAATAGAAATAATCTTCTTTTTACCATAATAAAGTTTTCTGTTATAATTTAAACAAATATATATAAAATTCTTTTAATCACAACTTTAAAGTCCTGGTTCCTTTGAAATCTCAAGTATCAAATACGACTTGTTAAATACTAAGTAATTAATTGACTGACAGATAGCTAAATATATAAAGCTCAGGTTTGCTTGTGTGAAAAACCATAATATAGTAGCTTCAATTACAAAATTGTAATACCAGGAATTCTTTCAAGGATGCCATATCCGTGAAAAAGTAGGTTTGTAAAAATAAATCAATTATGATTGCGTAATTTTGGTAAATTGTAAGTGATATTTTTATATTTTTAGAGACATTTTTTTTAATTATAATTTCAAACATTATGTATATCATAAAGAAACTTACTAAAGCCCTGCCATTGCTGGTTATTGCAATTTTAGTTTTTGCAAATAACACTGCTCGCTCAAATTCTCTGGACTCCCTGATTCAGGTGCGTCAAAATCTTGTGGAAGAGTATAATGAACTGATTTCTACCCCCAGGACATCAACTGCCACAGACCGGAAGGTTTTTGAAAAGCAAAGGCGTATAATAGCCATTGATAATTTTATTATTAATGACCAGTTTATTTCAATCGTAAAAGATAATGAAGGAATTAAAGCCCAATTTACGGAACTGGAAGATGATTATGATAATCTGATGCTTTTCTTTTATATTGCAGCCGGCTGTGCTGCATTATTGCTGATATTGTTGATTATATTTTTGGGGCTTTTATCGTCTGCAAAAAAGAAAACTCATCCATTAAAGAACCAAATTGAAGAGATGCTGCTGTTAACTGATTCATATAAAAATGATATTTTGCAACTATCGGAAGACCTGGAGATGTATAAAAGAAGAGCCAGAGAAGCAGAAGAAGAGAGAAGTAACCTGCAAACACAGGTTGATGACTTCGATAGGCGAGGTGCATCCAGCCATATTGAATTAATAAGATTAAAAAGTGAAAATAGTAGTTTGAAGGAAAAAATATCAGAGCTTGAAAGTAATACTATTGTTGATAGTAGCCAGGATTTAGTTTCATCAAAAGAAGAAAAAATTGCAGATCTAGAAAAAGCATTGGCAGAAAAAGAAAATGATATTAGTTCTTTAAAAGATGAAGTGGAAAACGCTAAAGGCATTGCCAGTGTTCTTGAAGATGAAAATAAAAAAATGCAGGAGCTGGAAATTGCTTTAAAAAATGAACTGGAGGATTTGCAAAAAGAATACATCCACTTGAAAAGCTTAAATGCTGATGAAGAAGCAGCGGAGGAAATTGATGATAACATAAAGCCTCAATTAAGTGAAATGGAGCAGGAAATAAGAAATTTAAAAGAAGAGAACCTTTCTTTAAAGGAAATGCTTAAAGCTGCTGAGCAAGTGCAGGAAGATGTTGCAGCAGAATCCCAAAATGAAAACGTTAATCAGTTGGATGAAAAACAAGATGACACCCCTGGTGAACTAACTTCAGTTATTCAACAACAAGCTGATGAAATTATGAAGTATCAAGGGCAGATAGAAAATCTTAATGAAAAGAATAATAGCCTCGAATGGGATAACAATATCATGAAGGAAGAGCTGGCCAAGCTAAAAGCAAAAATTGAAAACTTGCCTAAAGAAGAGCCTGAAGCGAAACCCATAAAAACTCAAAGTGATGAAAGCAATGTTAACATGGAAGTAGAAAACCTGCTGCAACAAAACATGGAGCTTCAAAATGAACTAAATGAATTCAAAAAACTACTGGATGAGGAATTAGAAAACAGGGAAATTTTAATAAAAGAGTTTAAAGAAATGGAAAGTTTTTATCGTGCTGGTATACAAGAAGATGTTGAAACCTACATGGAGAAAGTACAAAAGGATAAAGGTGAAGTTAATGACAGCAGTGATAAAATAAGTATGGAAGATTATAACAACCTGAAAATGAAAAATGAAGAATTGCAAGGGAGAATAGAATCTTTTGATGAAATGTTTAAAAATGAAGAACAGGCAAGGATTGACCTTGAAAATGAATTAAAAGAATTACTGGAAAAGTTCGATATGCCTGGTGATGAACCCTTAAGATAATAAAGAGTATCTTTAATAAAAATAATTTACATAATATGGAAGAATTTGAAAACAA
>PWND01000102.1 GCA_003557965.1 Bacteroidales bacterium
AATATTCATTTGTTTAATATTTGTTTACCTCTTCTTTTAACTTCAAGATATTTACATAGTTCATACGAATCTCTATATCTTAAAATATCAATTTGATTACTTATTAAATATGAATCTTCGACTATTAATTGATTTTTACTTTCAGGATGATGATCATACCTCACAAAATCATATGCAATAAAAGCAACAGTATCAAAAGAGGCTTCCCAGTCAATTACTTTGAGTTTATTCTTTTTTGCAACAATTAGATTTCCTGGATGAAAATCACCATGTATTGTAAAAGTAGAATTAAACCTCAAAAGCTTTAAAAGAAGTCTGTATTTCTCAATAATTTGCTTAAAATCATCTCTCAATGACAAGTTGCCATTTATTAAATACTTTACTGTTCTCACAAAAAAAAATGCAATGTCATACAACTTAATTGCAAACAATTTAGTTTTACCAACAGATCGATATTTTGGAGAAGCAGACTCAACTATTTGCCTTTCAATCATTTTGTGGTAAAATAAATTTCCTTCTACAAAAGGAAATATGATTTTAGTTACGTCTGTTTTTTTATTCAAATAACTTAATGCCCACTTCCTATAACCTAACTTACTCTGTAGTATATCTAAATTTCTTTTTTCTTTATATATTTTAAATACACCCTTCATAATCTTAAATGGTCTGTAGATATTATCCACAACCTTCAACTTTTTAACAAAATATTCTTTCTCCTGTTTGTTAATTTTATAACAAATAAAATATTTATTTTCTTTTATAACTTTTTGAATCATGATATTATTTTTAAATAAATATGTTATAGGGCATTATAATAAATAAAAGAAAGCTATTCTATGTTAGTTTAATTACTTGCTTTAATAAGGCTTTTTTTAATTATACATTACTACTATAACTTCATAAGCACCTTCTGTATCACCTTTTTAGGGGTTATATATTCTGCTTATAGTGAAATGATTAATAGCGTTTATCTAGGATTCCTATTTATCTTTTTTTCATCCATTATTACTCCAATAATAAGCAAGAAAAACCAAAGAGGTATAAATACAGCTGGTCGTTGCATCATAGATAAAACAAATAAAATACTGAATAAAAATGTCTGTCTGGATTTACTGCCATAAAATAAAATTAATGCAATAAGATACCCTGTAAATACAATACCTAACTGAAATATAAGCCTGTCCCAAGTTACACCTGATGTTAACCCTCTTCCTTCATGTGCTTGGTACCCGCCACCAAACAATAATTCTTTTGTTTCAAGAGTACGAAGCCCCTCCAAAATGGTGTATTGAACATATAGACCCACTCTTCCTGATGCTTCCCAAAAATAGCCTTCATCAGTAACAAGCCTGTTTATTATTCTATCTTCAAATTCAGCAGTAAAAAAGATGTACCCAAATGAAATAAGCAAGAGGGCTGTTACCGCGCCATACAACTTATATTTAATTTCAATATGAAAGGATAACAATAGATATACAGCCACGAGCAGATAAAAGGCGAGGCTGAAGGTAAGGATACCGCTAAACAGAAATACTTTATTCTGAATCTTACTTAAATCGAACTTGTCAATAGCCAGTACAAATGCCAATATCACACCCAAAAAACCGGGTTCATCAAATATTGCGGGAAATCTTAAAATTTCACCTTGAAATGGGTGATCCTGTAAGGAAAAAAATAGATATACATTCCAGGTCCTCCCCTCACCACCCTCACCTATATAAGTAGCGATTTGTCCGATTGGCAGTAGGTTGGCAATATACAACAAATAAAACGGCAAACTGATGATTACAATGTAAAAAAGGTACTTTCTGAAATAATCGTACATTTTCATCAGGCTCTCCCTGTCAATTAAAAAAAGAGATGACAGCAATGCAGCCCGAATCATCGCAGCCCAGAATGATACATTTGTGATTGAGGGGTCTTCAGGTATAAAAAATCTGAATATTACGATCCCAAACAGGAGAAAAGCTACAACACTCTCTTTTTTGTACGGATAGAATGAGTAGAATATCAGAACAATTGCAGGAATAAAAAACAGCGGATACTGAAGGTCTCTCGGAATAGTATAAAATACAATCCAGGATGTAAATATAATTACAATGGATAAATATTTTAGTATGTGATTCTTTTTTAACTTCAATTAAGACTCGTTTAAGACTTATTCCAAAAATTCACATACTGTTCTGCTACCTTCACAGCGTCATGCACTTCTTCTACATAATTACGTGATGCCGTCCCGAGCGCCTGAATATTGTGCTTATTTACTATCAGTTGTTCAACTTTTGCAAAAATATCATCTGCATCCGGACGAATATTGATTACCGGGCAATCCGTTACGTTCAACGCATTAAGCTCTTCCGGTTCCGCACCACTCATCACAACCTTTCCCATGGCTAATCCGATAAGTGCATTAATTCCATACCCGTACGAATTACATTGATCAATTAAAATATTACATGTACGTAACTTTTCTTGATATTCATTCAAAGGTAATCTCTCAACGGTATCAATAACCACCTTGTCCGAATATTTATTTTCAACTTGTTTAAGTGCTTGTAAGATGAAATTTGACCCCTTTTTACCATGCTTAGTTATTCCATGCATTATCCTGATTTTGTTATCAAAAACGATGTTTTCATTGAATATATATTCAGAAGTATCAATTGGCATCGGTATAATCGGTGACAAATTAATTTCATCTTTAAATATGTTATATCCAATATTGTATTCATACGATGCAGGTATGACACCTGAAATTTCTTTCGCAAGGTACTTATTCCATTCCAAAGCTTTGTAGTCCTTTACTTTATTCGGTATAACATTCGAGTATTTAATCTCAGCGTCAATTGGATTATAAAGCAACTGTTTTCTCCCAAGATGGAGATATACTGAATCATTACCACAGGATACTAGAAACGATTTTTTATTGTGTTTAATCATCTTTTTATAGCAAAATGAATTAAACCACTTACCATAAAAAGGAATAGAATTATGAAATCGCAATGGGCTAATAAACTGAACAACATCAAATCCTTTTAGATTCTTTATACCTTTTATAATTGAAAATTGCTTTAAAAAAGCATTGAGCATTTTATACTTTGCCCATTTATTTGAAGGCCACAGGTTCACATCTATCGGTATTTTTTTAAATCCGTCAGGTGAACCAGCCAGGATAACCTCATGGCCTAATTTTTGTAAACCTAATTTTAAAGCACGGTGAAAACCGCTGAATTCGCCTATTAGTAATATCTTCATTTGATAAGGTATTTTCTAAACAAGAGGATCATAAGTAAAAAGTATATGAAATATTTTATTGCATGGGCCCAAACCACACCTATTAATCCCATTTCACTTATAAGATAAATTGATAGCACATATGTTATAACAGAAAAGAGTAGTTCTGTCGATATAAATAAAAAAACTTTTGCTTTTGCGAGCATCAAATAAGACAGCATAAAAGAGGCAATTTTAAAAAAATCACCTATCAACTGAGGTATGAACAGGTATTCCATTTCAATAAAATCCTTAGAATATAGGATCCAAATTATCTGCTCACGTAGCAAATAAACAAACATTAAAATAATTACAAGTGCAGGTAAAATAATTTTATAACCATTCCAAATTTCTTTCCTTAAATCTTCAATTTCTTTGAGGTTTGACAATTTTGGTAAATAATAAATCCCCAACGTAGTTGAAACTACACTTAAATATGCTGTTGAAATCTGAAATGTCGCATCCCAATATCCCGCATCCGCAACTGACAAACTCTCAATAATAAAATTTCGGATTTCAATCTTTACAAAAGTTGGAACAACCATTGAACTAATTGCCATTAAACTGAAACCCAGTAATAATTTTACATATTTCCATTTAACTGCACTTTTAAATAATGAAGTTTTAAACCAATCAGACTTCGAAACAAAATAAAGTGTAATAACCAATACAACCGATTGTGATATTGCTAATGCAATTAAGGCACCGGTTAATGAAAATAGATATGCAGCTAAACTTGTTACAAATAGAGCAAATAGACTGTTAGTCATTTTTACCCAGACGAGTTTTTTTATTTCCCCCGTTCCATTCAATATACTCATTGATAGTACATTTAGAGAAAACAGTGTCACCGTTAGTCCAAAAAGCTTGAAAACAAACGAGAATTCATCTGTTTCCAACAAATAGATAGATAAATACTCAGAAAAAAAAATTATTAAGATACCGATAGCAACTGAAGGAATTATTGCTACACGTAATGAAGTAGACAGAATGTCTCTTAAAGCATTTTCATCTCCTCTATATTCAGCAACGTACTTTACAACTCCTTTTTGAACTCCCGCCGTCGCTATTGATGTGGATATACTTATAAAGTTTTTAAACTGACTAACCATCGCTACACCAGAAGGCCCAATCGTCACAGCAATTACCTTATTTACCACCAATCCAGATAGCATTGCAAGGGAAGTAGCCATCCCTGTATAAAAACTGGTATTTACCAGATCATTGTTTTTGGCCTTTTTGAAAATGCTTTTAATCAAAATCGATATGAATTTACAGCATCAATGACAGCATCTACTTCATTTTCAATCATAACCGGGCTCACCGGCAAACTCACCACCTCAGCGTGTATCTTTTCTGTAACACGAAAATTTAACCCATGGAACTCAAAGTATCCCTTTTGATGATGCGGCGGTATGGGATAATGGATTAAGGATTGAATACCTTCTTTCTCTAAATAATCCATGAAGTCGGCTCTGTTCTCTGTACGTACTACGAACAGGTGCCAGACATGGGACATAGAATTTAAAGCTGAGTCTGCGTTTCGTAGAGTTGGAAGTGTAATAACAGTATTTGTAATATTCTTCAGATAATAATCAGCTATTACTCTTCTTTTTTGGTTGTCTTCGTCAAGTCCTTTCAATTTTACACGTAAAATTGCAGCCTGTATTTCGTCAAGGCGACTATTGAAGCCTTTGTAGCTGTTTACATATTTCTTTTCTGAGCCGTAGTTGCCAAGCGCCCTGCAGATCTGTGCAAGTTCATCACTGTCTGTACAGATTGCTCCCGCATCTCCCATGGCGCCCAGATTCTTGCCCGGATAGAAGCTGAATCCGGCAGCGTCGCCTAAAGAACCGACTCGTTTATTTTTATAGTATGCTCCATGCGCCTGGGCGGCATCCTCCAGAAGCTTCAGATCATACTTTCGGCAAAGCTCTCCGATCTTTTCTGTATACGCATTTTGTCCGTACAAATGTACGATCATAATGGCTTTGGTTTTATCTGTGATCTTTTCTTCGATCAGATCAGGTTCGATATTGTAGGTATTAAGATCCGGCTCAACCAGTACCGGTTTCAAACGGTTATCCGTTATAGCCAGTATTGAGGCAATGTAGGTGTGGGCGGGCACAATCACTTCATCTCCCTCCTCCATCTCACCCATCTCCAAGTGGGCTTTAAGAATTATCCGAAGGGCATCCAGACCGCTGGCTACACCTACGGTATGCTTCACTCCGATATAGTCAGAGAACTCCGTTTCAAACGCCTCTGTCTCTTGGCCCTTTAAATACCAACCGGAATCAACCACTCTCTTCATGGCTTGGTTGATCTCCTTTTCATAGGGTGCATTTACGGCTTTAAGGTCTAAAAAAGGGATTTTCATAACTGTACCAGTTTGTCTTTATTTAATCTCCACTTGTTTCCACTGCTATCTGTAAAAAGATCATCCCCTACCTTTTCCATCTTGCTTCCGTCTTCATTCAGCCACCCTGCTACTCGGGCAGGGTTTCCAACAACAAGTGCCCGTTCAGGTACACTCTTCGTAACTACGGCACCGGCTCCCACCATGGCATATTTCCCAATCGAAATTCCTCCTAAAATAACGCTACCCCCGCCAATTGATGCTTTTTGATAGATAGTTGTTTTCAGAAACTCCCCCGGGTACTGTTTGGATCGAGGGCGTTCATCGTTGGTAAAAGTTACATTGGGTCCGATAAACACATCGTTTTCAATCCTTAGACCATCCCAAATTTGAACACCCGATTTTACCGTAACATTATCACCGATCACCACATCATTTTCTATAAAAACATGGCAATTGATATTGCAATTACTCCCAATGGTGGCCCCTTCCAAAACTACCGAATACTGCCAAATCTGAGTATCGGAACCTATTGTATTGCTATTTACGTCTGCTGTCGGATGAATCATGAGCTTTTCTTGAATTTCAAATATTGTTCATAATCACGAATGTAGTCATCTGCCTTATAGACATGTGAAGCCAACACTAAGCAAATAGCCCCGCTTGAGAAATTGTTGATCTCTCTCCAGATACCTGATGGCAGATAGAGTCCGTAGTAGGGTTTAGAGAGGTTAAAAGTTCTCTTGGTGGTGCCGTCATCCAATGTAATATCAAAACTACCGCTTGCAGCAATAATTAATTGTTGTAACTCTTTATGAGCATGTGCGCCCCTGCTTTCTCCTCCAGGTACATCATACAAATAATATATCCGTTTTACATCAAAAGGGATTATACTTTCAGTGTTATCAATCGCCGTAATATTCCCGGCAACATTATGAATTTTTGGTAATTCAATAACAGTTGCATTGTACACGCTACTTTTCATACACCCTCTCAAATTCTTTGAATTCCCTTATATAATCCTTTTCATCAAATGAGCTGTCAGAAGCATGCAATGATAATGCATTCGTAGAAAAATTCTCAAGATGTCTCCAGGTTTGTGCCGGTACATATAACCCATAATAGGAGCGATTTAAGCTATGGGTTTTTGTTTCACCGTTTGGCTGAATTATTACTACATCAAAACTTCCACTTAAGGCTATAATAAATTCATTCTGCTTGTAATACGCATGACCTCCTCTTTTTTGTCCACCAGGTACATCATAAGTCCAAAACACCCGCTCTATTTTAAAAGGAATCTGATTGCTGTCTTCAAAAAAAGTCAAATTACCCCGAGGGTCCTCAATTTTGGGTAAATCTATGAGTTTAACTTGATCCATCATCATTCAATCAAATTTTTGAGATAATTTCCATAGCTATTTTTCTTAAGTATATCTGCAATATTTAATACCTGTTCATCACTAATCCAGCCTTTTCTCCAGGCAATCTCTTCTAAACAAGAGATCTTAAGTCCTTGTCTTTGCTCCATGATCTCTACAAATTTTGAGGCCTCCAGCATGGCTTCATGTGTTCCGGTATCCAGCCAGGCAAATCCACGACCCAAAGGTTCTACCTGCAGTGCATTTAACTCTAAATATTTCTGATTCACGGAAGTGATTTCCAATTCACCTCTCGCAGATGGTTTTACATTTTTAGCAATATCAACCACCCTATTATCGTAAAAGTATAATCCCGTTACCGCAATATTGCTTTTCGGTTCTGAAGGTTTCTCCTCAATTGAAATTGCTTTGTTTTTTTCATCGACTTCAACTACTCCAAAACGTTCAGGATCACTGACGCGATAACCAAATACCGTTGCTCCTCTTAAGTTATTGACTACTCGGGCAATAATTGGACTGAATCCCTGCCCATAGAAAATATTATCTCCCAAAATCAGGCAGACATCATCA
>PWND01000055.1 GCA_003557965.1 Bacteroidales bacterium
CCGCTTGCAATTCTAACACCCGGCAAACCCTCCTCTGTGGCAGGATGCCCCTGCAAACGAGAATCTATCTTTCTGAAAGTGGCCAGTTCTTTTACATCAAAATAACCTGATCGTGCAAGTACACTATACCACACTGCAGATAAATGGCCATTGGATAAAAAGAAAACATCTTCATCTTTTCCATCCATATTAAACTCCTTCGGGTTATGTTTTAAAATTTTAAAATACAAAGCCGTAAACAAATCTGCACAGCCAAGTGCAGCACCGGGGTGCCCTGATTGAACAGCATGTATCATTCTAAGTATGTCGCGCCTGACCTGGGTGGCAATTTTTTTTAACTCTTCTACTTGTGTCATAATAATTTGTAATATTAATTAATTTTGACAAAAATAATAAAATATCACATCTGTCAAACTAATTATAATAACACTTTATAAGGCTTACATTGTGAACTCTAAGATAAATGACCTAAGCGTTATTAAAATCTCTAACTGAAAAGATTTCTTTGTAAATTTGCGCCTTAAAAAATTATATGTAATGGCATTAAATTGTGGAATTATAGGCCTGTCAGGTACAGGAAAAACTACTTTATTTAACTGTATTTCGAAAAGCAGAATAGATGAAAGTGCAGCCAAAACACCGCACTTAGGGCAAATAGATGTACCCGATTACAGGCTTGATTTTCTCGCAAGCGTGGCGAATCCTGCAAAAATCGTTTATACAACAGTAGAGATTGTTGATATTCCGGGGTTAGTCAAAGGTGCAGGACAAGTTAAGGGTGGTAATAAATTCCTGGCAGAGATACGGCAAACTGATGCAATTATTCATGTTTTAAGATGCTTTGATAGTGACATAGTGCCTCATATTGAAGGTAGTGTTGACCCTGTAAGAGATAAGGAAATCATAGACCTTGAACTTATTGCTAAAGACCTGGAAACACTGGAAAAGAAGATGCAAAAAGCAGAAAAACTGGTTAAGGTTGGTGACAAAGAAGCTAAGCATGAATTAAGCATATTAAATATGATAAAAGACCACTTAGAAAGTGGCGAACCTGCAAGAACAATTGAAATAAACGATACAAACAGAAAGTATATTGATGATTGCTTCTTCTTATCAATTAAACCCGTACTTTATATTTGCAATGTTGATGAAAAGTCTGCTGTTAAAGGAAATAGTTACAGCAAAAAGTTTGAAGAATCACTAAAAGGAGAAAAAGCTCACACATTAGTAATAGCAGCACAAGCAGAAGCGGAAATTGCTGAACTGGATAACCCGCAAGACAGAAAAGAATTTTTAAGTGATATTGGAATTAGTGAACCGGGAGTAAATAAACTTATCAGGGCTGCTTATGACTTATTAAACTTAAAAACTTTTTTTACAATGGGCACAAAAGAAGCCAGGGCATGGACAATAAAGGAAGGCATGACTGCCCCACAAGCAGCAGGGGTTATTCACAGCGACCTTGAAAGAGGTTTTATCAGGGCTGAAGTTATGAAGTATAACGATTTGAAAAAACTGGGCTCTGAGCAAGCTGTTAAAAATGCAGGTAAATATTATATTGAAGGGAAAAATTATGTTGTTCAGGATGGAGACATTTTAAACATTAGGTTTAATGTGTAGTTGTAAATGTCATGCAGCATTCAGTATAATACACTATTTCATTTTCTTCATTTATTAAAAAGTAATTATGACAAAAAACATAAAATTAACACGCACAATAAAAGCCACGCCTGAAGAAGTATATACTGCTTTAACAAACCCGTTCACAATTGAATTGTGGAGTGGAGATCCTGCCGAAATGACTACTGAACCAGGTTCAGAATTTTCCATTTTAGATGGTAACATCTCAGGAAAAAACCTGGAATTTAAGCAAAACGAATTGATTAAACAGCTCTGGTATTTTGGAGAAGAAACAGAAAATTCTATCGTAACTATCAACTTAAACCCGGAAAAAAACCATACAAAAATAATTATTGAGCATACAAACATTCCTGTTGAAGCATACGAAAACATGCTTGAAGGGTGGAAAAAATATTATCTGGGTGCTATAAAAACCTTTTTTGAGCTTAAAGATCCCGAGGATTAAACTACACAAATAAAAAAGTATTCATTATACTTTTTTAAGCGCTATGGCTGTAAGAGCAGGTATATAAAGCTTTACTCCATGTTCTTTACTGCCTTTGCCTAAGGGTAAACTCACAAACTCAACAGTTTCATCAACTCTTTCAAATCCACCAAAATCCTTGTGGTCAGTATTCAAAACTATTTTATACTTGCCAGCAGGGACATTAACCAAATAATCAGTATAAGACCTGAAAGGGCTAAAGTTAAATATAAATATCAATGGTTGTCTTGAAAAAGCCAATACCTGGTCATCAATATTTTGCACAAGGGCATTTGGAAAATCTTTAGCGATTACATTATATTCTTTCATGCAATTCAGCATAGCTTTATCAAAGCTGCACAAATACTTGTACTTCAATTCAGGATTGTCTTTCAGGCTCCACTGCCTTCTGGCGTAGTGATATGACCAATTATTATGTTGTCCCGGAAAGTCAATCCATTCGGGGTGCCCAAATTCATTTCCCATAAAGTTGAGATATCCGTTTCCGGCTGTTGCAATAGTGATAAGCCTAATCATTTTATGCAGAGCTATTCCGTTGTCAACCACAATATTGGGTTTATCAACGCTCATGTCAAAATACATCTCCTTATCCATTAGCCAGAAAATGATAGTTTTATCCCCTACCAAAGCTTGGTCGTGTGATTCAGCATAGTGTACGGTTTTTTCATCCATTCTTTTATTTGACAAGTTATAAAACATGTCGCCCACGTGCCAAAACTCCACTTTTCTTTCTTTGATAGTTTTAATCCAAAAATCCGGTATTCCCATAGCTAACCTAAAGTCGAACCCAATTCCTCCCTGCCTGTGAGGTGTGGCCAGTCCCGGCATTCCGCTCATCTCTTCAGCTATGCTTATTGCCGCAGGGTTTACCTCTTTAATTAATTTGTTTGCAAGAATTAAGTACGAAATGGCATCTTCATCCTGATCGCTATTAAAGTACTGTTCGTAGCTTGTAAAGGCTGTTCCTAAACCATGATCATAATACAGCATACTTGTTACCCCATCAAACCGGAATCCATCAAACTTATATTCTTCAAGCCAATATTTACAATTAGACAGCAGAAAATGTAAAACCTGGTTCTTTCCATAATCAAAGCATTTGCTATCCCATGCCGGATGTTCTCCCCTATCACCATCATGAAAAAACTGGTAGCTTGTACCATCATATTTTGATATTCCCTCAACTTCATTTTTAACAGCATGCGAGTGCACAATATCCATAATCACACTTATCCCTAAACCGTGAGCTTCATCTATAAGTCTTTTGAGGCAGTCAGGTGTGCCAAAACGGCTGCTGGCAGCAAAGAAACTACTAACATGGTATCCAAATGAACCATAGTAAGGATGTTCCTGAACAGCCATCAACTGAATAGTATTATACCCGGCATCTTTTATATAAGGCAAAACATTTTTCCTGAATTCATCCCAACTTGCTACTTTATATTCTTCAGTAGCCATTCCAGCGTGAGCTTCGTAAATGTATGGGACAAAATCCTTTTCAACCGCAGGTACAGGGTTTTTCCATTCATATTTAGAAGGAGGATCATACACCTGGGCATTAAAAATATATGTTTCAGTATCCTGAACTACACGCCATGCCCACGCGGGGATACGTTCTCCTTCACCTCCATTCCACTTTAGATAGAGCTTGTAAAGGCTTAAATGCTTTAAGTATTTATGTGGCAACTCAATACTCCAGTTCCCATCACCAATATGATTAAAAGCAAACTTCTCTTCAGGCTGCCAGTTATTAAACTCCCCAAGCAGGTACATATTTGTTGCATTGGGTGCCCACTCACGGATAATCCAGGTTTTTTCCTTCTTGTGAATACCATAAAAGTGATGCCCATTGGCAAAATCAACTAATTTGCCGGTTTTACCCACAAGCTGCTTCTCTTTCTCATAAGCAATTCGCAACCGGCGGTTAATTGTATCTGCAAAAGGCATTAAATACTGGTCTTTCTGGACAAAAAGCGGAATTATCATATAAAAAATTTTTTAGTTATGAGTTTAAAATTAAAATAAAAAAACAGATAAACGATAATTATTTTAAAAATTATGATACAGCAAATCTCAACAAATTTACAATGCAACCGCAAGTGCGAAATTCAAACCAAATCTTTTTTCTAAAAAGTTTTTGTATATCAAAAAAAAGTAAGATATTTGCACCCCTGAAAATCAAATGTTTTATTAAAATTTAAATTAAATGCCAACAAGAATTAGATTACAAAGAAGAGGTAAAAAGAAACAGCCTTTTTACCATTTAGTAGTAGCTGACGGTCGTGCACCTCGTGATGGCAAATATATTGAAAAGCTTGGCACGTATAACCCAATGACCAATCCTGCTACAATTAAAATTGACTTTGACCGCTCACTTCATTGGTTGCAGGTTGGAGCAAGCCCTTCTGAAACAGCAAGGTCTATTTTATCTCATAAGGGTGTTTTATTAAAAGACCACCTTTTAAGAGGTGTAAAAAAAGGAGCCTTAACTGAAGAGCAAGCTGAAGAAAAATTTCAGTCATGGATAAAGGAAAAGGAAGAAAGGCTTCAGCAAGAGATAAAGGATAATGAGCTTTCAAACAAAGATAAAGAGAAAAAGCGCCTGGAAAATGAGAGAAAAGTAAATGAGGCACGCGCTGAAGAATTGGCTAAGAAACAGGCCGCAAAAAATCTAAAAGAAGAGGAAAAAGCAGCCGAAGCTAAAGAGGGTGAATCAGAAGTAAGCGCTGATGCTTCAGAATCTGAACCTGCTGAAACAAAAGCAGAAGAGAAAGTAGAAGAAAAAGCTGAAGAGCCAAAATCTGAAGAGAAAGAAGAGAAGACAGAAGAACCAAAAGCTGAAGAGAAAGAAGAGAAAGTAGAAGAGCCAAAAGCTGAAGAGAAAGAAAAGAAAGAAGAGAAAGCAGAAGAACCAAAGGCTGAAGAGAAAGAAGAGAAGACAGAAGAACCAAAGGCTGAAAAAGCAGAAGAACAGAAAAAAGAAGAAAAGCCGGAAGAAAAGAAAGAAGAATAGCATTTCTGCATAGCCATTGCTAAAGCAATAAATTATGGATATTAACAATTGTTTTTTGCTTGGTTATGTTTCAAAGCATTTAGGTTTTAAAGGCGAAGTAGTATTGTACATTGATGCCGACGAACCTGAAAGATATTTAGAAATGGAGTCAGTGCTTATTAAAAAAGCAAATACACTGATTCCATTTTTTATTGAAAAAATCCAACCCCATTCCAGGAGCAAACAGTTTATTGTTAAATTTAACGATATTGATAATACTGAACAGGCTGAAATATTAATTGGCTGTGAGGTTTATCTGCCTCTTGAGTCATTGCCAAAACTAGAAGGAAAGCAATTTTACTTTCATGAGGTAATTGGATTCTCATTGTATGATATTAATAAAGGTATGATTGGAAAAATCAATGACGTTATTGACGTTTCCAGTAATCCGATTTTCCAGGTATATTCAGGGAAAACTGAAATTCTGCTACCTGTGAATGATAGTTTTATAGACTCAGTTGACAGGACTGGGAAAAAAATCATTTATAAGGCTCCGGAAGGCTTGATTGATATGTATCTTGACGACAACACGCCTGAAACAGATGATTAGCAAAGGTAATCACAAAAAACACATTTTTCGCTTTAAACAGTTTTCATTAACCGATGATAATTGTGGAATGAAAATAGGTACTGACGGAGTACTGCTTGGCGCAATTGCAGCAAATGAAAAGTGTAATAATGTATTGGATATCGGCACCGGTTCAGGCCTTATTGCTTTAATGATTGCACAGAAACAACCGGCAGAAATCGAATGCATTGAAATAGACCCATTAGCTTACAATGATGCATTATTTAATATAGACAACAGTCCCTGGACAGAAAGAATCAAACTATATAAAACCCCATTCCAGGAGTTTTACAGAAATACGAAGAAAAAGTATGGCCTTATTGTTTGTAACCCACCATATTTTCATAATAGTAAAGAATCACCAAATGCAAACAGGCATATTGCAAGACACTCTGACAAACTGCCTTTAACAGATTTGCTTGAGGGGGTAAGTAAAATTTTGTCAAATGATGGAAAGTTTTTGATAATTATTCCTGCTTTACAATATCAAAATGTTAATAACTTTCTATTAAAAAAAAATAACTTATTCACAAATACAAAGATTTTAATAAGGCCCACTCCGTCCAAAGACTTTCACAGGGTAATTCTATCTGTTTCAAAACAAAAATCTGAGATTAATGAAGATTTTATAACTATTGAAAATGGGCAAAGACACATATATTCAAGGGAATATCAAAATCTTATAAAAGACTACTTGCTATAAAAAAAGAGCTATGCATTTTTTTGCACAGCTCTTTTTTCTAAGCAGAAAAAGCGATTACTATCTTCTTCTGTCCCGACGGCCTTCTTCTTCTTTATCATCCTTATCTTCGGCTTCTTCTTTTTGCTGAGCTCTTCTGTCTCTTCTACCCTCTTCTTTTTCTTCTTCTTTTTTAACTTCAGCTTTTACTTCCTCAGGCTCTTCAACTTGTGGCTCAGGATCTGCTTTAGGAACTTCCTGTAGTGGAGCTTCCTCTTCAATAATGTCTTCTTCTGCTTGCTTTTCCCCTGTTTGGTCACAAGCTACAAATGCAAAAAATGCTGCAAATAAAATAAATCCAAATAATTTTTTCATAGTTCTTTAGTTTTTTATGTTAAAATTTATGTTTACAAAACTAATTATTTTTATTTCAAAATCAGAATTATTAAGTATTTTTTTTCAAAAAAACCAATATTAAAAAAAAGTATTATTTTTGCAGTTAACAATTTTCAAGTATAACATTTGAATAAAGCAACAACTTATTTACAAATTTACGAACTAAAAATTTAGAATTATGAAAAAACAACTTTTAGGAATTTTTGCAATTTTTGCAATTGGCGCATTTTTATTCACAAGTTGTGAAACTGATGACCCTGTAATTACAATAGAAGGTGATGATCCTTTGGTATTAGACCTTGGCCAAGAATTTGAATGTCCTGGCTTTTCTGTAGAGCATGGCGATGAAGAGGATGTTACAATTGATTTTACTCCTGCTTTTGATAAGCACTTAGTTAATGAATACATTGCTACTTACAGGTTAGGTTCTGTTACTGCAGAAAGAACTGTTTGGGTTAGAAGTAACGAGTTAACAGGTGACTATAGTGTTACTGTATCAGAAGAAGGTTACGATGACTTTGATTACATAATGGACGTCAGACAAGCAAGTAACGAGTATAATGTAATTCGCCTTATAGATTTTGCAGCTTACGCTACTCCGATAGAAGTAAGAGCAACTATAAATGGTGATGTAATTACTATTCCTAAGCAAACTCCTGTTTCAGAAGCAGATTGGGGAGATGATACTGTTGAAGGTACAGGAACTTACGATGGTGAAAACAAAGTATTGTTGGAAATTGAATATAGAA
>PWND01000071.1 GCA_003557965.1 Bacteroidales bacterium
AGCGATTTGCTAAAAAGCTTTCTGCCGGTAATATCGCTAATATCAAGCCGGTAAGTGTCGGCCTCAGGCACATTCACCCTAAGACTTGCATAATCACCAAAAGGATTAGGGATAATTGTTATTTTCTCATCCCCAATGCCCGACTCATTAATTCCAACAAAACCAATGCCCAGGGTATAATTACCGTTTTCGTCTGTATTAGTCCACGATACCGCCACATCATCAATCACGCAAATGGCTTTAACCTCCACGCTTGGGAAACCACCATGCGGGCTGTTATCCACAACACCATGCACCACGTAGTATTCACTCGCCGCAGCTTTACCACAAAAGCCAACAGCAAAAAAAATAACAGCCAAAGCGCTGCTAAAAAAACGTTTTTTCGAGATTACAGAAAACATGCGTACCATAAGCAAAAGCATTAAGAAGGGTTAATCAATCATTGAGATGTAAAAATAAGAAATTTTTGGGAAAGAGTTTTTTTTCGAGTCATTCTGTTATTCCCGCATGTCATCCCTTAATTCTCGCACGTCATTCCGACCGTAAGGGAGGAACCGAGCGAAGCGAGCTCGCCGAAGGCAATCCCGTTGATAAGCGTGACCAATGGAAAAGTCGCTTTTACCAAGCCTTTCCTGTATGTTGCCGGATTTCTCGCTGACGCTCGAAATGACAGGTGCTTTTTATAAAGAGAAAAGTTATTACTTTCCGGATAAAAACCTTTCAATTTCGGAAGCAGATTTAGGTAAACCTCCTGATAGTATGTTGTTTCCCTCTTGTGTGATTAAAACAACATCTTCCAGCCTTACCCCAATGCCCTGGTATTTTTCATATACAGGACTTACTTTTTCGGCAAACTCATCTAATTCTTCGGTGCTTGCAATATGGCCAAACAGGTCATGCAGGTGGTCAAGTTTGTTCTTTGTTAAGTAAAGGCCGGGTTCCATTGATAGAACCATGCCAGGCAGTAAGTCTCTTCCTCTGAATTCGGGGCTTAAAATATGCTCATCCCTGTTGTTAATGTCAAAATCGCCATATACCCCGACATCATGAACATTTAGCCCAATGTAATGACTGGTTCTGTGCTGTATATAAAATCTCTTTTGCCACCATTTAGTAGTATCGGTAATTAGTCCAAGCTTATAAAGTTCATCCACCATAATGCGATTTGCCTCATGGTTTGCATCCATAATTTTATGGTTGGGCGTGAGCTTTTTTACTCCACTTTCAAAAGCTTTATGTACTATATCATAAATTGTTCTTTGCTCTTCTGTAAATTTGCCACTAACGGGTATTGTCCTCGTTATGTCGGCACTATATCCTGCCCTGCTTGCTGCTCCTATATCTACAAGCAAAAGGTCGCCGGGCAATATTTTTCTGTTATTTCTGTAATGATGTAAGATGGTAGCATTAGGGCCTGAACCTATAATAGAATAAAAACCTGTACCCAGCCCATTTTTTCTGAAAACATACTCCACCTCAGCCTGTACCTCATACTCTTTTTGTCCCGGCATAACAGTTTCCCAAACTCTCTTGTGTGCCAAAGCAGTAACATTAACAGCTTGCTGTATTTGTGATATTTCCCATTTATCTTTAATAACTCTCATTTCATGAATTATCGAATCAACGTATTGAATTTTAGGAGATCTGCCATAGTTATTAAATATTTTCACAATATCTGCTTCAAGGTTTTCATCGCCAGAGTGAAGATAAATTTGTGAGTTTTTCTTTATTATTTCCGATAGGTTAGCAAAAAATGTGTTGATATCATACGCCTTATCAGCATTAAACTTATCAACCGCTCCTTCAAGGCCGTAGAGTTCTCCTGTCCATTGTGCAGCATATAAATTATACGGTTCTACAAACATTCTGAAAGGCTTATCTGAAGATGGAATAAGTAGCGCAACCCCTTGCCTTTCATCAAAACCTGTTAAATACATAAAATCAGGCCTTGTTGAAGCTGATATTATAATTACTCCATCTGAAATTTTTTCCATTAATAATTTCCTGCGCTTTTCAAACACATCAGATTGAAAATCAGGCTGTGTTATTTCATATATAAACCTTTCCGGTAAAACACATGGTTCTTTATCTGTTGTTCTCATTTTCCCGAGCATTATTACTTGTATGATTATTATTGCAATCAAAAGAATTAAAACAAAGTATCTTTTCATCTGTGTAAATTAGTGTTATCAAATTAAATATTGGTATTATGCGTATTCATGTATTCAATTTAAGGTGCTTTTATCCCCATGGAACCCTAATGTTTGCACATGCACTTTTGTATATGTTTATTAGATGAGGGGTTCATATTTGTTTCTTTAACGACATTAAGATATTTCTTATGATAATTATAATAAAAGGTTCTATATTTCTTATGGTATTACTTCGCCTTTAACTTTAATTTTTAATGAGTTTTTTTCACTGTTTGAATGTATTACCAAAACTCGCTTAAATACGCCCAATCTTGAAGTATCGTAGCGAATGTTTATAATGTTGCTTTCACCGGGTTTTACTTCACTACGGGGAAAATTTAAAACTATAAGCCCACAGCTTCCTCTAACATTAGAAATTCGCAAATCACGCTCGCCTTTATTACTAACAACTATTTGCCCGGTAGCACTTTCGCCTTGTTTTACTGTCTTAAAATCAACCAAAGTGTCCTTGACAAAAATAATTGGTTTATATGAAGAGCTGTATGTGGCATTTTGTCCTAAAGAAAAGGTTGCAAGGAAAAGAAAGAAGAGTGTTACAGTTAATTCCCGCATCTTCAAAAATTTATTAATAGTTTTATAAATATAACATCCCGAAATAAAAACCGTACAATTATAAAATAAAATCGGGTAAAGGATAATTATAATCCACTTGAATAAAGGCAAATTTAATGGTATTTTTTGGGATAAGGGCGCTAATTATATGCTAATTTTTTTTAAATAACAGTATAGAGTAATTCTATCATTAAGATGTAATATGATTTTTATTATTTTTGTTAAATATCAAAGAGTTTATAATAATTGAAATTTAAGGGGCTTATATGTTAAGAAGAAGTATAGTTTTTATAGTTTTTGCTTTAGGGGTTTTTGTATTGGTATTACCCGGCAATAATATTATTTCATCTGATAGTAAGCTGAAAGAGCCGGGGTTTTCACTCTTTGAACCCGGGAGTTCATTAAATATTTCTTCTCTCACCACACGATGGGTTGACTCAGTATATAATTCATTAAGCCTTGAAGAAAGGATAGCCCAGCTATTGATGATAAGGGTACAAACCGACCAGGATGATGCATATTATTCAAGAATTGAAGATATTGTAGATACATACAATGTTGGAGGTTTGGCTTTTTTTCGAGGAGGCCCCAAGCGCCAGTTAAAACTCACCAACCATCTACAGAGCGTGGCAAAAACACCCATGCTTATTGCAATGGATGCCGAATGGGGCTTATCAATGAGGCTTGATAGCACGATATCATTTCCAAAACAAATGACTTTAGGTGCAATTCGTGGAGAGAGGTACATATATGAAATGGGCATGCATGTAGGTTATCAGGCAAAAAGGCTTGGAGTACATATAAATTTTGCTCCTGTTGTTGATGTAAACAACAACCCGGCTAATCCTGTAATTAATTTTCGCTCTTTCGGAGAGTGCAGGTATAATGTTACCAGGAAGGGGCTTGCATATATGAAGGGCATGCAGGCATCAGGCATTATAGCATGTGCAAAGCATTTCCCCGGCCATGGCGACACTGATGCTGACTCTCACTTTACTTTACCCGTAATAAACCACTCTTATGAAGAAATAGACTCCATTCATGTGTATCCTTTCAGGCATTTAATAGATAATGGGTTGCTGTCTGTGATGGTTGCTCATCTTAATATCCCTGCACTTGACAGACAACGTAGAATCCCCTCTACCCTTTCACCAAAAATTGTCACTAACTTGTTAAAAAAAGAATTGGATTTCATGGGCTTGGTTATTACAGATGCCCTTGACATGAAGGGTGTTACCAATTATATGGATGCAGGAGAAATTGAACTGGCTGCATTAAAAGCAGGAAATGACATACTACTATTACCCCAGGATGTTGAAGCTGCGATAAATACAATTGCAAACGCAATTAACAGCGGAGATTTATCAGAAGATATACTTGAGCAAAAAGTAAAAAAAATACTTTTTTATAAACATGCTTTAGGATTAAATAATTATGAACCTCAGCCGGTTGAAAACCTTTATGAACATCTTAACTTAAACAAATCAAAAGTACTGAACCGGCGACTGGCACAACTTGCAATCACTGTACTAAAAAATAATCAAAATACTATTCCCTTAAAGGATTTTACTGATAAAAGAATAGCATCACTTGCTATTGGCAGCAAAGATGAAACTGCTTTTCAGCAAATGTTAGCAAACTATGCTCCTGTTTCATTATATAACATTAATAAGGAAGCAACAAATATTCAACAAAAAACTATTCTTAAAAAATTAGCAGACTACGACATGGTAATTGTTTCAGTGCATGGCAATTCTTTGTTTGCCAGCCGAAAATATGGAATTACCGGTAATACTGCAGATATAATAAAAGCTGTTGCAGCACAAAACAATACAATTCTTAATCTTTTTGCCAATCCTTATTCTTTAGAATTTTTGCACAGGGAGAGTATAATAAACTTAAACTCCATAATTATTTCATATGAGGAAGGAAAAACATTTGAAGAAGCATCTGCGCAAATAATATTTGGTGCACTTGCTGCCAGGGGAAGGCTTCCTGTTTCTATTCCTGTGTATGCTAATGTGTATAATGGAATTCAAACACCTGCGCTCAACAGGGTTCGGTTTGGTGAAGCTGAAGAAGTTGGTATTAATTCGAAAAAATTAGAGGTTGTTGACTCAATTGCTTTAGACGGCATAAAAGAAGGTGCATATCCGGGTTGTCAAATTGTAATTATTAAAGACGGAACTGTTATTTATAACAAGTCATTTGGATATCATACTTACCATAGAATGGTTCCGGTAAAGAATTCCGATATATTTGACCTTGCATCATTAACAAAAATTGCAGCCACAACATTAACTATTATGAAGCTGTATGATGAAGGAAAACTTGACATAAACCAATCTCTTGGATATTATCTTCCATGGTTGCAAGGTACAAATTATGAGGGAATAGAAATACGTGAAATACTTGCACACCAAGCAATGTTACGTTCATGGATTCCCTTTTACATCAACACCCTGGAAAACTTTATGCCAAGTTCAAATATTTACCAAAGAACTTATTCAGAACAATATCCTACACAGGTTGCCAATAATCTTTTTATTCACAGAAGTTTCAAGGATTCCATTTATAATGTAATCATGGATACTCCGCTTTTGGACGAGAAGCGATATGTTTACAGTGATTTGGGTTTTATATTAATGTCAGACTTAATAAAAGAAGTTACAGGCGAAACAATTGACAATTATGTACAAAAGAAATTTTATAAGCCACTGGGATTAAGCACTATAGGGTATCTGCCATTAAACAGGTTTCCTGCTTCAAGAATAGTTCCAAGTGAGCATGATACAGTTTTCAGAAAGCAGGTACTACGTGGCCATGTTCATGACCCTGCTGCTGCAATGTTAGGTGGTGTTTCCGGCCATGCAGGGCTATTTGGCAATGCCATGGATGTAGCAATTATAATGGAAATGCTGATAAGAGGTGGAATATATCAAGGAGAAAATTTTATTAATCAGGGCACAGTTAATAAGTTTACCTCAGTACAATTTCCATGTAATAAAAACAGGCGCGGATTAGGGTTTGATAAACCCAATATTAATGAAAATGATTTTTTACCTGTATGCAAAAGTGCTTCAAGTAAAAGTTTTGGACATAGTGGGTTTACAGGCACGTACGCATGGGCTGACCCTAAAGAAAACCTGGTATTTGTTTTTCTGTCTAACAGGACGTTCCCAAATTCAGCCAACAGAAAAATTATTGATATGGATATCCGAAACAACATTCATCAGGCAGTTTATGATGCCATTCTTTCAGCAAGATATATTGAAACAACCAAATCACCGTAAAACTAATATTTGTCTATTTTTATATTTAAACTATGAAAAAAAACATTTTGTACTGGATAATTGCAATAGTAATAACCTTATCAAGTGCTATTTTCCAGAGGATAACAGGCCCTACTCATCCTTTTAGAGGAAAAGTTGAGATTTCTGGTGAGGAAATAAGGTACAGGCTAATAAGGTCTTTCCCAAAGCCGACTGATGCACCTGTGAAAATTAAAGCCGGAAATAAATCAATTCATGGATATTATAAGTTTAAAAGATACCCAAGTTATGATCAGTGGGCTTATAAAGATTTGGAAAGAGATGGAGAATACCTGGTTGCATATATCCCTAACCAGCCACCGGCAGGAAAAGTTAAATACAAGATTTTCCTGACAAAAGAAGGTGAAGAGAAGGCATTATCGGATAAACCATTGATAATAAGATTCAGGGATGATGTACCTGCATGGGCAATGATACCACATATAATATTAATGTTTGCTGCTATGTTATTTAGCATGCGGGCAGGAATAGCAGCCATTGTTTCAGAAAAAACATACATATTGAGTTTGCTTACAATAAGCAGCTTAGTAGCCGGTGGGTTAATATTTGGCCCAATAGTTCAGAAGTATGCCTTTGGAGATTATTGGACAGGCTGGCCTTTTGGTACCGACCTTACTGACAATAAAACGGCTGTAGCATTTATCTTTTGGCTAATTGCCTTTATAAAAGCCTACAAAAATCCAAATCACAGAACATGGGTTATTGTAGCCTCTATAGTATTGTTACTGATTTACTTGATACCTCACAGCCTAATGGGTTCAGAGATAGATTTTACAAAAGAAGTAAAGTAAAGCCGGCAGATAAATATTATCCGTGGCAGTTTTTATACTTTTTTCCACTGCCGCATGGGCAAGGTTCATTTCGACCAACTTTTTTCTCAACCCTTACCGGTTCAGCCTTTTTCTTTTTATTTACAATATCACTTCGTCCGGCGTTTAATTTACTAAGGTCAGTTCGCTCCGGTGTTTGAGCAGCCCTTACCTGGTCAGGGTCTTTTATTGGTAACCTGGCTTTAACAAGGAACGATATTATTTCTTTGTTAACTCTTTGCAACATACTGCGAAACAGCTCAAAAGATTCAAATTTATAAATCAGCAAAGGGTCTTTTTGCTCATAGGCAGCACCTTGAACCGATTGCTTTAAGTCGTCCATTTCGCGTAAATGCTCCTTCCATGAGTTATCAATAATAGAAAGAGTTATCATTTTTTCTATAGATAAAATAATGTCTTTACCATTAGTTTCGTAGGCTTTCTTCAGGTTTGTAAGAATATTGAGGACTTTTGTCCCGTCAGTTACAGGTATTGCAATATTTTCATACTTTTGGGCAGATTCTTCAAAAACCTTTTCAATAACGGGATAAGCCATTTCGGCAATTATCTTCGATTTTTGATTATACTGTTTAATTGCCTCCTCAAATAAATCATCAGTAAGGTT
>PWND01000141.1 GCA_003557965.1 Bacteroidales bacterium
AAGAAAAGAAAGCAGTGCGAAAAAAATAAAATATGCCTGCGCAGTAAACCTTTTTCTTATCCTGACAGGTTTTCCCCTTGCATAAACCAGGAATGCCTTTTTTAAGGAAAGCAAACTTATTATCACTATAAAAGTGTAAAAAATCTTAAGATAAGCAGAAATGTCATATTTTATTATTTGAAAAACTTTAATTGTTGATGTGTAAAGCTCATACTTGTCAGCTAACTGGTCGGTCAGATAATAATAAACTCCTATATACAACATCGGTGTGATAAAACCTAATACAGAAGCAAACAAACCTCTTAGGTTAATTAAGAAGTAAATTACTAAAGCTGTTAGCAGGTAAATATAAAAAACGAAAATGGGGAAGAAGAACATACTTGCTGTCCCAATAAGCAATCCGGTATTGAACACTTCAAGGAAAACCTCATCCTCATTATAAACATCAAAGATTTTATTAAGTGCAATTATTAAAAAAAAGTTTGCGAAGATTACCGGGTTCAGGCTTAGCATTTCAGCATGAAAGCTCATTAAAGTAATGTATATTAAAGCAGGCAGGTAAGAATTTCTTTCTAATAGATTTTTTGATGTAAAAAGATTGTTAAGCATAAAAGCCTGGATAACTACTAAGACAAAAGCTACCAGTATGTTTATAAAAGGGGTTTTCGAAAAAATATTAGAAACAAGCTGGTAAAAAGGTGCTGAATTTTCATATACAACGAACTCAACACTTCTGAAGTTAATAAAACTGTCTGCCCACAACAACAGTCCCCAAAAAACAATATAAGCTGGTAAAAAATGGCTTTCAGAAGAGAATTTTTTTATTATCATTTTTTGGTTTTTCTAATCTTGTTGAAGGTCTTTTCCAATGTCATTACGGTAATATTTGCCACTAAAATCAATTATTTCGGCATTTTTGTAGCATTTGTTAAGAGCTTCTTTCATTGAAGACTCAACAGAAGTAATAGCAATTACACGCCCACCGTTAGTAACTAAGTTTTTGCCATCCTGCTTCATGCCAGCATAAAAAACATTGCTTCCTTTAACATTATTAAGGCCATTAATTATTTTGCCTTTTTCATAATTACCGGGATAGCCACCGGAAACCAGCATCACCGTGGTTGCAAATTCCTGGCAGATAATCAGCTCTTCATCAAATAAAGAATTTTGAGCAGCACACTTAAGCAGGAGGGTAAAGTCAGACACAATTCTTGGCAGAATTGCTTCAGCTTCAGGGTCGCCAAGCCGTACATTATATTCAATAACATAGGGTTCCCCGTCAACATTCATTAACCCTATAAAAAGAAAACCACAATATCTTATGTTTTCTTTTTTGAGGCCTGATATAGTTGGTGCAATAATCCTGTTTTCAACCTTATCCATAAAATCATTATCAGCAAAAGGCACCGGTGATACAGCTCCCATGCCACCTGTATTTGGCCCGGTATCTCCTTCTCCTATTCTTTTATAATCTTTTGCTGATGGCAATATTTTATAGTTTTCTCCATCAGTAATAACAAAAACAGAGATTTCTATACCTTCTAAAAATTCTTCTATTACAACCCTGGAAGACGCTTTTCCAAATCTTTCTTTTTCAAGCATTTCATGCAAATTGTTTTTTGCCTCCTCAAGAGTATTACATATTATAACACCTTTTCCGGCTGCCAGGCCATCCGCTTTGAGAACATAGGGCGGCTTTAAAGTTTTTAAAAACTCAACACCATCATCGTATGTGTTACGCGAAAAAGTGCGATATGCTGCTGTTGGTATGTTATGCCTTTGCATAAACTGTTTTGCAAAATCTTTGCTTCCTTCAAGCTTTGCGCCATCAGCCGAAGGGCCAATAAACATAATGTTACTTAAACCCTCCGTTGACCGGAAGTAGTCTTCAATGCCTTTTACTAATGGCTCTTCCGGCCCAACAACAACCATGTTGATCTTATTTTCTAAGCAAAAATCTCCCACCGACTTAAAATGCAAAGGGTCTAAATTTACATTTTCACCAATAATACTAGTGCCTGCATTTCCGGGTGCAATGTACAGGCCGGTACACAAATGGCTTTGAGATATCTTCCATGCTAATGCATGCTCACGACCGCCGCTTCCTATCAGTAATACTTTCACGCTAATTATATTTTTTAGTTATTGGAATGCTTTTGTCACAAAAATAATTGTTTCGCTGAAGTTAGCATTAATTATTTTCAAAGTATTTTTAAAAACAGGTTAAAGAATTCAAAATTAGAAAACAAAAACAGCGGCTAAGCAACTGTGATGCCGTCAATGATTATTATAAAAACAGCATGGATTGCGGGATGTGTTTGCTGCAAATTTTACAGCAGTTTTGTAGTATTTTAAAACAATACGAAAATATGTTTGTTAAATTTGTAGTTAAATTATTAAATTTGTAATAAACTGTAATTAAATCAATTATTAATATAAAAAAATACTGATATGTCAAATTATCACGAACCAGTAAATGAATTATCACAAGAAGCCCGCAACTTTTCGAGGGCGTTAAACAGCTTAAAAGAAGAAATAGAGGCTGTTGATTGGTATCATCAGCGCGTTGAAACCACAGATGATCCGGAGCTGAAAGAGATTATGGCCCACAACAGGGATGAAGAAATAGAGCATGCTTGTATGGCAATTGAATGGCTGAGAAGGAACATGCCCGGATGGGACGAAGAGTTGCGTACATATTTGTTTAAAGATGGCCCTATTGGACATCATGACGATCATGATCACGATGATCATGATGATTCAAAAGACACAGGGTCGTTAAATATTGGAAAAATTAAAAAATAGAAGGAGGAAAACATGGATATTTTAAGAAAAAATTTAGCCCCTGTATCTTCGGCTGCATGGGAAGAAATTAATGAAACTGCTGTAGAATTATTGGAATCAGGCTTGTCTGCCAGAAAATTTGTAGATGTTGATGGGCCTAAAGGCCTTGATTTTTCTGCAGTTACAACAGGAAGGATTGAAATCCCTCAAAACCAAAAAGGCAAGACAAAATATGGCATTCATAAAGTGCTGCCATTAATAGAAGTCAGAGTTCCTTTTGAACTTGATATATGGGAGCTTGACAATATTGCCCGTGGTGCAGAAGATGCTGATCTTGAAAATCTTGAAGAAGCTGCAAATGAAATAGCGCAGTTTGAAGAAAAAGCTATTTACGAAGGCCTGAAAAATGCTGATATTGAGGGTTTAAAAAATTCTTCAGATTATCAGCCTGTTCAGTTCCCGAAATCAGCAGATGAGGTTGCTTCTGTTGTTGCCAAAGCTGTGGCACAACTAAAAGCTAATGCTATTGAAGGCCCGTATTCTCTTGTGCTTAGCAATGAAAAATGGCAACTTGTAAATTCTTATGGAAAAGGGTATCCTTTAAAAAAGCAACTGGAAAGCTTAATAGGTGGCTCAATAATTTTAGCCCCTAACATAAAAGATGCATACCTTGTTACAGAAAGAGGAGGTGATTTTAAACTTACCATTGGACAGGATATTTCAATAGGTTATGAATCACACAACAACAAAAAAGTGCAGTTGTTCCTTACAGAGTCTTTTACTTTTCGTGTAATTGACCCTGCTGCCGTTTTTGTCTTTAAGTAAAAATGATGATTTGTTTTAAATAAAGGCTGTGTGTGCTAAATAAGTGCACACAGTTTTTTTTATTCTGGCTGGTTATTATAAACTATGCAACATGAAATTATCTAATCTGTAGCGATATAAATTTAATCCTGCTTAATGAATTTTAGCCCTGAAAATCTGACTTCATTACCGTTTTTTCCCAGGAAAACATGCTCGCCGGGATATCTGCCAAAGCCTTTCATGACAGCAGCAGTATCATTAATTACTTCAAGCAGAGTTCCTGTTGGCCTTTCTATTCCATAGGTTTTTCTGATTATTTCTTCGGGCAGAAGATATACTTTAAGTATGTCGTTATCAAGCCTTAGCTCGAGCGACTCATAAAAAACAGCCCCTCCATCAGGACAAGGATTTGCCACATTATATACTCCTGTGGAATTTTTCCACTTGTTGCTAACAGGACGTTTAAGGCTTTCTTTTTTGCCGATAGGGATGATGTTGTTTCCTCTTTTCATGAAGAGATAACTAGATGATTCTTTTTCTTTGATTTTAATATTTAATCCATCATGAAAGGAAAAGTATCCGTCATTATTAAACTTTACAGGGTATTTGCTTTCCCCTATTTTTGCTATAATAACCCCATTTTCCTCAACAATATTTATAATGCTTGAGGATGTAACATAAATGCCGATGATTTTATTCTTTTCTTCAGTTGGCCAATCTTTTTCAGTAAGAGCCGAAACCTCAGGTTTTATTTGGTTTTTGCCCGTTTTTAGGTAAATGGCTTCAAGCATTAGGCTTCGTGCAAGCTGATCAATATGGTTATAAGAGCCGGCAGTATTAGAAAAAACGACAACACCAATTCCGTAATCAGGCGCCATCATAAGCATAGTGTTAAAAAATATTGCACCACCGCCATGATAAACGAGCTTGCCTGTATATGGCTCGGGAAGACTCTCAAGGAAAAAAGGCAAACCAACTTCCAACTCAGTATCAAGTAACACATTCTCATTGTGCTTTTTAAACATTTTGCTTACATACATAGAATTAATTAACCCAGTATTGTTGGCTTTCCCATTTTTTAGAAACATCTGTGTCAGGTTAAGCATATCACTCACATTACTTATAAGTCCGCCTGCCGCTATGTAGTTTATAGGGTGTTCGTGGAAAGAAAAATCATAATCCCTCATAAAAGCTTTTATTTCCTTATCTTTTTCAATATTAAAGAAGGTGGAATTCATTTCAAGAGGATCAAGGATATATTTTCTGATGTAAGCAGGATATTTCTTGCCGCTTACGTTTTCAATAATTTTTCCCAAAAGCTCAAACCCCGGGTTTGAATAAGAATGCCTGTATGCTACAGGAAGAGGTTTTGGAGTTTTATTAAAATAGTTAATGATTTCATTAGTTTCAAAAGGGCAGTATCCCTGGGCTTTGCTCATGATGTCTCTTGAAAGCCCCGAAGAGTGTGTTAAAAGGTCAACCACTGTTATTTCCCTTGTGTCTTTGTTGTAATTTGCAGAAAACTCCGGAATATGCTTTGAAACCGGGTCAGAAAGCTTCAACTTACGATCTTCTACAAGCTGCATGATTGCCAGGCCGGTAACTATTTTGGTAACCGATGCCATCATATAGTGAGAATAATTGTCAACATTGCCGATGGAGCTTTCAATGATGTAATTATTTATATCAACAAAACCAACAGATACTCCTTTTAGGTTTTGAGATTTGTGAAGCTCAGTGATTTTTTCTTCAATAAAATGCTCCAGCTTTGCGTAATCAGTTTTTTTAGTTCTGTCGCAGCCGGAAAGAATAATAAACAACAATGCAAGAGAGGTGATTATAAATTTCATGATTGAAAATTAGAAGCTTAAATGATTTATTGAAAAACCTATATTGTAAATATACAAAAAGTTTTGATAGGCTTGTCTTAAAATAGAATTACTTGTTCAGGTTCAAGCAGGCAGGCCTCTTTGCCGGATTTCATGAAGTTTTCCAATTCACACCTTCCCCACCTTCGCGTTTTGCCATACCTGCCCGCAACGTTTGTTCCGGCATTCATGGTTTGATAAGAACCTTTATTCCGCTTTCGGGAATGACAGGGAGGGGGAAAATTGGGACACCCCGCCTTCGGCTACTAATGACAAGCTTATGTTAGCCGCTAAAAATCACTATCATCTACCTGGTAACTTTTTATATATTCTATGCCATAGTAATGTGCATGTAATTTGTTTATCCAATGCGTGTGATCGTTTGTTATGTCAAGAAAAAAGATAGTTTCCGGAATATTTGCCGGAATTGGAACTTCAATTATTGCCTTTTCAGTCTCTAATGCCTTGTCAAGCAACAGCCTGCGCTCTTTCATGGATTCATTATATTTAATGGCATTAAAACATAAATCATACCATGCACGGGACGTATTACTGCCAAAAACATACTGTTCTCCCGGAACTTTATGAAAGTTGCCCATAACTGAAACAATTGTAATAAATACCAGAATAATAATACTTCTTCCATTCAATGGTAAGTTAGTTTTGATGTTCTTTTTCCTCAAGAAATTATATGTTGTAGCCAGCAGTAATAAAAACCATATAAGCCACAACAGGGATAAAAAATTATATATTCTCAATGGCGGGTTTATGCCCATAGCCCATGCCGGTAAACATAGCAACAGGAATAAAAACAACTGGCCTGCAAGAACTACTGTCAAAGGATGGGTTTTCAAAATATTTTTGAGCTTATCGTTGAAACTCTGTGGGTTCAGCCATTGAAAAACTAAAAATGCAGTTAATAAAACAGGAATGCTTTTTAAGAAGATGCCGTTAAGTTTAAGCAAAGATGTTGCAGCAATACGTAACATGCTAAATATATTTTGGCTGTCGGGGAAAAACATTAATCTTTCAGTATTGCCGGGAGAAAAAACGAATATTGCACTTCCAGCTACAACAGCAGTTAAGAGAGCCCATCGTTGTGAACCTTGTAGTTTGCCGCTTTTCATAAAATGAACACCTGCCAGGAATATTGCCAGCAGCATAGAAAGTTCATTGAATCCTGCAAGCAGGAATGCCGTTATTGCAATGCATGAATTGTTTAGCAGTTTTGCTTTTTGTGTCAGGGGTTTTTTTAAAAGAAGCATGGATAATGTTAGAAAAAAGATTAGAGGCAGGGTATATACTATGACGCCGGAAAGCCAGTATATTGTATCAGCAGCTCCAGGTATTGTGTTAAGGTATAACAGCAGTAATGATAATGAAAAAATGATGGCCTTATCTGCTGTTATGCTTTGAGCAAGGATGGCCCTGAAGAATCCGTATAAAGCCAGTGAAAACAATATCAGCACCAGAAATGTTGCAATACGGTATAATATAATATTGTTTACCAGGAAATTTTGTGGTAAGGCAAACAAAAACGTTGAGTAGCGTCCTCCCCAGGACTGATAAAGTTCCAGAAAGTTATTGAAAACAGGACTGACAGAATCGCCGGATTTATATAATAAAAAAAAGTCATCAGCTGCAGGCCATGTAAAAAAGTGCAAAGCAAAAAAAGGTAACAGCATTAGCAAAAGAACAGAGATAATAATTGATGTTGCAAGTTTATTCATGAAATGCCTGATTGGTGATGTGTAAAATTAGTGAAATTCATAAATTATTACAAGAAGGGGATAGCCTTGCTCTTACACTTGTTTATTGCAGAAACACGCCTAAGCTTTTTTATATTTACTTTTTGTCATTGCCACAAAAAGTTACAAAAAAGGCTAGGCAAAACGAATCCTCCCCGCTCTTGAAAAACTTTTGAAATCCAAGGCATTTCTTGTACTTTTTGGCTCTTAAGAAACACTTTAAACTGGAACAAGCTGCAGACCCAATTTTGACGCCTGTTTTGTTAAATATTTTAATTTGTTATTTCTAAACTGTTTAGTATAATCTTCCACAGTTA
>PWND01000103.1 GCA_003557965.1 Bacteroidales bacterium
CCGCCGGTAGAACGTCTGCTTGTTCCTGACATGGCTCTTTCAGCTGCCGAGTATTTCGCCGTCGAAAAGAATGAAAAGGTGCTTGTGCTTCTTACCGACATGACACTTTATGCAGATGCCTTGAGTATTGTATCTAACAGGATGGACCAGATTCCTTCCAAAGACAGTATGCCGGGATCTCTTTATTCAGACCTTGCTCGCCTGTACGAAAAAGCGGTGCAGTTTCCTGATGGTGGGTCCATTACAATTATCGCTGTTACTACACTGTCAGGTGGCGATATTACGCACGCCGTACCTGATAATACCGGTTATATCACCGAAGGGCAGCTCTTCCTGCGTAAAGACAGTGACGTAGGTAAAGTTATTGTTGACCCGTTTAGAAGTTTATCACGTCTGAAGCAGCTTGTTATTGGTAAAAAGACCAGGGAAGACCACCCGCAGGTAATGAATGCTGCCGTAAGGCTTTATGCTGATGCAGCTAATGCTAAAACAAAACTTGAAAACGGATTCGACTTGTCGGATTATGATGAGCGTACGCTTGATTTTGCAAAGGGATACTCAGAAAAACTACTTGCTATTGACGTTAATATAGACACTGATGCAATGCTTGAAACTGCTTATGAATTGTTTGGAAAACACTTCAAACCCGCAGAAGTTGGTATCAGGCAGGAATTTGTTGACAAATACTGGAAAAACAGTAAATAGGATATGGCTATAAAGTTTCAATATAATAAAACTTATCTTCAGCGGCTGAAGAAGCAACTTCAGGTTAGGGAAAAGGCTTTGCCTACTCTCAAAAATAAAGAAGCTGCTCTCAGAAGTGAAGTGAAAAAGGCCAAAGAAGTTGCCGAAGAGTTTGATAAAAAACTCGAGAATCAGCTTAGGGCCTATAAGCATGCTATAGAGTTATGGGATGAGTTTGATAATGACCTTGTCAGTATTGAAGATGTGGAGTTGTCTGTTAAGAAAATTGCCGGAGTTAAAACTCCCGTGCTCGAAGATGTGACATTCTCACTTAAGGAGTTTAGCTTGTTCAATAAACCCGGATGGTATCTCGATGGTATCAACATTGTAAAAGAACTCGCCCGTATTGCTATCGAACGTGAAGTTTTTAATCAGAAAATGCAATTGCTTGAACATGCCAGGAAAAAAACCACTCAAAAGGTAAACCTTTATGAAAAAGTTCAAATCCCGGGATTTGAAGAGGCAATATTAAAAATAAAACGATACCTTGAAGATGAAGAAAACCTTTCAAAGGCTGCACAAAAGATAGTTAAAAACCGTTTACAGGAAATGGAGGAAAGCGCATGATAGAACCCATGAAAAAATATTCTTTCCTGATTTATCATAAAGGATACGAAAGTTTTCTTGAAGAACTGCGTAAAATTGGACTTGTTCATGTAAATGAAAGGCAAAGTGACGTTTCTGATGAAGTAAAAGATAAATATGACCTGTTAAAACAGATTAGCTCTGTATTAAACTTATTGCAAAAAAGGGAAATAGAAAGCCAGGAGCCTGAAAGTACAGAAAACGGGGAGAAAGCTTTCGAAGAGGTACAAAACCTGGTTGTAGAGCTTGACCAAAAGCAACAGCAGCTTAATCTTTTAAAAAAGGAAATAACCCAGGTTATTCCATGGGGCGATTTTAAAACAGAAACTATAGAAAACCTGAAAGATAATGGCCTTCATTTGAAATTTTTCACCACTTCACAAAGAAACTTTGACCCTGAGTGGGAGCATAAGTATCCTGTTAAAATTATAAGTAAGTATTTTGGTCTTATATATTTTGTTCTTATCCATAAAGAAGGGGAAGAAATTGAAATTGATGCCGAAGAAATGCGTCCACCCGAACGCCCGGTCTCTGAACTGAAATTCTATCAAAATGAGCTGGAAAAGGATATAATTAAAATTAATGAAAAATTTGATTATCATGCAGCTCATAACTTAGAAGCAATTAAGAAATATTACCTTTCAGTCACGGAAACGGTAGATTACAAAAAAGTTGTTGAAAATACCAAAAAAGAAGCTGAAGAAAAGGTAATGCTGTTTGAAGGATGGGCTCCTGAAAATAAAACTGCTGAACTTGACGCTTTTCTTGAAAAAAATAATATTCTTTATATAGTTGAAAGCCCTGGCAAAGAAGATGACGTGCCTGTTTTGCTGAAAAATAAAAAGTTTGCTAAAAACTTTGAATCTATAGGTGAGTTATATTCACTGCCAAAATATGGCGAACTTGACTTAGTGCCGTTTTTTGCACCATTTTACATGTTGTTTTTTGGATTTTGCCTTGGTGATGCCGGATATGGTATATTGATGGCAATTGCTGCAATATTCGCCAAAAAGAAAGTTCAAAAAGAACTAAAACAGATTATGAACCTTGTATTTTATCTTGGCCTTTCAACAATTCTGTTTGGCATAATTGGCGGTACTTTCTTTGGCATACCCTTGTATGAAACAAATTTGCCGGTTTATAGTGAACTTGCACTAAAGTTTGAACAAAGAGATACCAATATTAATAATTTATTGTTTAACTTGTCACTTATCTTAGGAGGTGTTCAAATATTATTCGGGCTTATATTAAAAACAGTAAATGAAATAAAACAACTTGGCATCTCATACGCTATAGGTACTATGGGCTGGGTGGTATTATTAATCGGGCTGGCTGCAATTTTTTTAATAAGCCGTATTGGCGAAATACCAATAGAATCATTGATGCCATATATTTATGTGCTTCTGGCTGTAAGTGGCATAATGATACTACTGTTAAACAACCTGAAAAGAAATATACTAATGAACTTTGGAGTCGGATTGTGGGGAGTTTATAATATGGTTACCGGCTTATTAGGCGATATGCTTTCATATATAAGGCTGTTTGCATTAGGTATTTCCAGTGCAATTATGGGCTATGTATTTAACAGCCTTGCAGTTGAAATGAGTGGCAATATTCCTGTTATAAGTATAATTATTATGGTGATAATACTTTTGATAGGACACTCTATTAATTTGTTTATGTCGGGCCTGGGTTCTTTTGTCCATCCTGTTCGTTTAACATTTGTTGAATTTTATAAAAATGCCGGATTTTCCGGTGGAGGAAAAAAATATAATCCATTTAGAAAATTAACTTAAAGTCTCACTAAATTAACATCAAAATTATGGAACCAATTATTTTAGCTTACATAGGAGCGGGATTAATGATAGGACTAGCCGGTATTGGCAGTGCTTTCGGTGTATCAATGGGAGGTAATGCATCAGTAGGTGCTCTTAAAAAAAACAGTGATGCATTTGGCAGTTACCTGATATTAAGTGCTCTTCCCGGAACACAGGGCCTTTATGGCTTTATGGGATACTTTATTCTTGCCGATTATATCCAGCCTGGAATGGAATGGCCGGCTGCTGCAGCAATTTTTGGTGCAGGGATTGCATTAGGCTTTGTCTGCTTGCTGTCTGCTATACGCCAGGGACAGGTTTGTGCCAATGGTATTGCAGCTATTGGCTCCGGACATAATGTTTTCGGAAATACTATGATACTCGGAGTATTCCCGGAACTTTATGCTATCGTTGCTTTCGCTGCAACATTCTTGATTGCCGGAACATTGTAAAGCATAACCAGAGATTTTAAAAAAACATCCTGAAGCTTTCAGGGTGTTTTTTTATGGCAAAAAATCACCCTGATTTCTGTATCTTTGTTTCTTAAACAACAGCTTATGGCAAAGAATACGGCAAAAAGTGCAGAAACACCTCTGATGAAGCAATATTACAGTATTAAGGGAAAATATCCCGGTGCTTTACTATTGTTCAGGGTTGGTGATTTTTATGAAACTTTTGGCGAAGATGCCATAAAAACTGCCGAGATACTCGGAATTGTATTAACCAGAAGAGCTAATGGGGCCGCCTCTTACGTTGAATTAGCCGGCTTCCCTCACCACGCACTTGATACCTACCTTCCAAAACTTGTAAAAGCAGGCCAAAAAGTAGCTATTTGTGACCAGTTGGAAGACCCGAAAATGGCAAAAAAAATTGTTAAAAGAGGGGTTACCGAACTTGTTACGCCCGGCATTGCTTTTAATGACAAAGTTTTAAACCATAAAGAAAATAACTTCCTGGCTTGTGTACATCTGGCAGGAACTAATTCAGGAATAGCATTTCTTGATGTTTCTACCGGCGAGTTCCTGATTGATCACGGCAGCTATGAATATATTGATAAACTTTTGCAAAGCTTCAGCCCCAGTGAAGTTATTATTCAAAAAAATAAACTTAAAACTTTTCATGAAGAGTTTCCCGGAAAATATTATATCACAACGCAAGAAGACTGGGCTTTTACAAGAGAATTTGCTGACGACTTGCTATTAAAGCATTTTGGAACAGTATCATATAAAGGTTTTGGTGTTGATGAAATGGATAGCGGAATTATCTCTGCCGGCGCTATAATGCAGTATTTATCAGAAACACGCCATGACGACCTAAAGCATATAACCAGGCTATCAAGAATTGATGAGTCAAAATATGTATGGCTCGATAAGTTTACAATCAGAAACCTTGAGCTAACATCAACTATTAACGAAAATGCCAAGACTTTGCTTGAAGTAATGGACCACACTATTTCCCCGATGGGAAGCCGCCTGCTTAAAAGATGGATAGTGCTGCCATTAAAAGAAAAAGCTACAATAAATGAAAGGTATGCTGTTGTTGAAACCCTGATAAAAAACAGGAGTATTGCAGCAAAACTTGAAAAAAACATAACCCAGATCGGAGACCTCGAACGGCTGGTATCTAAAGTTGCCGTTGCTAAAATTAACCCCCGTGAAGTATTGCAAACAGCTAAAGCTTTGCATTGCATAAAGCCAATAAAAGACTTATGTGAAAACGCAGAAATAGAACCTTTAAAAAAATATGGCGACAAACTAAACCCTTGTGAGCATATCAGAAACCGTATCGAAAAAACAATTATGCCTGAGCCATCAGCATTAATCAGTAAAGGTAATGTTATTGCAAATGGTGTTTCAGATGAGCTTGATGAACTTAGAAAAATAGCCTACTCCAGTAAAGATTTTTTACTGGAAATCCAAAAAAGGGAAATTGAAAAAACGGGCATTCCTAGTCTTAAAATATCATACAATAATGTATTTGGATACTTTATAGAAGTAACAAAAACACATAAAGATAAAGTTCCGCCTGAGTGGGAAAGAAAACAAACGCTTGTTAATGCTGAAAGATATATTACTGATGAACTGAAAGTTTATGAGGAGAAAATTCTTGGTGCGGAAGAACGTATGCTTGTTCTGGAAGAAGAGCTTTTCAGGGAGCTGGTTATAGCAATTGCAGAATATATTGAGCCAATCCAGATTAATGCACAAGTAGTTGGGCATTTGGACTGCCTGCTGTGCTTTGCAAATATTGCTAAACAATATAAGTACTGTAGGCCTGAAGTTAATGACTCGTATAAACTCGATATAAAACAAGGCAGGCATCCGGTAATTGAACAAAATTTGCCACCGGGAGAAGAGTATGTTCCTAATGATACATACCTTGATCATGAAAACCAGCAGATTATAATGATAACCGGGCCAAACATGTCGGGAAAGTCTGCTTTGCTGCGTCAAACAGCTTTAATCGTATTAATGGCACAAATGGGAAGTTATGTGCCTGCAAAGTCTGTTTCAATTGGCCTTGTTGATAAAATTTTTACACGCGTTGGAGCATCTGACAATATATCGTCAGGAGAATCCACTTTTATGGTTGAGATGAACGAAACAGCAAGTATTCTAAATAATATCTCCAACCGCAGTTTAATATTACTGGATGAAATAGGCAGAGGCACAAGTACTTACGATGGCATTAGTATTGCATGGTCAATAGCAGAGTTTTTGCATGAACATCCACTGTTTAAAGCTAAAACTTTATTCGCCACTCATTATCATGAGCTAAACCAAATGGCGTCAAGCTTTTCAAGAATCAAAAATTATAACGTTTCTGTAAAAGAAATACAAAATAAAATAATTTTTCTCAGAAGATTAGTGCCGGGAGGCAGCGAACATTCTTTTGGAATTCATGTGGCTAAAATGGCCGGCATGCCTTCAGTTGTTATTGACAGGGCTAATAACGTATTAAAAACCCTTGAGAAAACACATGGTAGCGATAAAGATAAATATTTGGATAAAAAGGGGGCTGGTGCCGAAAAGAAAGATGATGCAGATTACCAGCTTAGCTTTATTCAATTAGACGACCCATTGCTTCTGCAAATAAAAAATGATATTCTAACTACAGATGTTAATACCCTAACACCGGTTGAGGCTTTAATGAAACTTAATGAAATTAAAAAGCTTTTAGGAAAATAGTTTTTTCAACTTCAATTAATAGAATAACTTCAAAAAAATACTACACATCCTTTATTGAGAGGTTTATTCTTTTTCTGTCAACATCAACATCAAGAACTTTAACTTTAACTTTTTGGTTAAGCTTTAGCTCTTCGGCGGGATCTCTTACAAAACGATTAGCAATATTACTTATGTGCACAAGCCCGTCCTGGTGAACACCAATATCTACAAATGCCCCAAATGCGGTAATGTTTGTGACAATGCCTGGTAATACCATTCCTGGCTGTATATCGGTAATGTTATTAACGTTTTTATCAAACTCAAAAACATCAAACTTTTCCCTTGGGTCTCGCCCCGGCCTCGCCAGCTCTGCAAATATATCTTTTAAAGTTGGCAAACCGGCTTTGTCACTAATAAAATCTTCAAGTTTGATTTGACTTCTTAAGTTTTCATCACGCACCAGGTCAGAGATGCTTGCTTTCAGGCTTTTAGCCATCTTGTCGACAATATGGTAACTTTCCGGGTGTACAGCGGTCTTGTCCAGGATGTTATCGGATTCACTAACTCTCAAAAACCCTGCAGACTGCTCAAAAGCTTTATCCCCGAAGCGCGGGACTTTTTTCAATGCTTCACGGTTTTTAAAGGAACCGTTTTTGTTCCTGTATTCTACTACCTTTGCTGCAAGGGAAGGCCCAAGCCCGGACACATATGTTAACAATTCCTTGCTGGCAGTGTTAAGCTCAACACCTACTGAATTTACGCAGCTTATCACTACATCATCCAGACTGTTTTTTAATTCTTTTTGGTCAACATCATGTTGGTATTGTCCAACCCCTATTGATTTTGGGTCTATCTTTACCAGCTCTGCCAAAGGGTCTGAAAGCCGACGGCCAATACTTACCGCCCCCCTCACAGTTACATCATACTCCGGAAATTCTTCCCTGGCTACAGCAGATGCTGAATATACTGAAGCCCCGCTTTCATTTACCATTACAGCAATAATATCTTTTTCAAACCTTATATTCCTTATGAAAGTCTCTGTTTCCCTTCCGGCAGTGCCATTGCCAATTGCAATAGCTTCAATATTGTAAGCACTTACTAATGATTGAATTTTTGATGCAGCTTTTTTCTGCTCCTTTTGTGGCGGGTGCGGATAAATATTCTCATTATGTAATAACTTTCCCTGCTTATCAAGGCATACAA
>PWND01000234.1 GCA_003557965.1 Bacteroidales bacterium
ATCTTATTTCTTAATTTTGAATACATTTTCAAAATATCATAATGGCAAATACAAAAAATGAAGAAAGCGAAGGATTAACTTTTTGGGGGCACCTCGAAGAGCTTAGAGGTAACCTTATAAGGTCAGCAATTGCCATTGTATTATTGGCTGTTATTGCATTTATTGCAAAAGATTTTATATTTCATAATATAATACTTGCCCCTAAAGAGCCTTTTTTCTTTACTAATAAAGTTTTTTGTAAAATTTCCGAATATCTTTCCATGCCGGTTTTATGCATAAATAAATTCCCTGTAAAAATTATTAACATTGAGATGGCCGGACAGTTTACAATTCATATTTGGGTGAGTTTAATTGCCGGAATAATTATTTCTATTCCTTATATTTTTTATGAATTTTGGAAGTTTATTAAGCCGGCTTTACACGTTAACGAAAGGAAAAATGCAAAAAATGCCGTTTGGAAAGCTTCTTTATTGTTTTTTGCCGGCGTACTTTTCAGCTACTTTATAATTGTGCCATTAGCTATCAACTTTTTGGGCTCTTACCAGGTAAGCCATCTCGTAGAAAACCACATCTCACTTAGGTCATATATAAATACTGTAACTCTGGTGACTTTTGCAACAGGGTTGGTTTTTGAACTTCCGGTAATTATTTACTTCCTTAGCAAAATAGGTATTGTAACTCCCGGGGGAATGAAGAAAAACCGCAAAATCGCTTTTGTTATTATTGTAGCGTTTTCTGCGATAATAACTCCACCTGACATTTTTAGTCAGGTGCTGGTAAGTATTCCGGTTATAATTCTTTATGAGCTTAGTATTGGCATTTCGCGAAAGCAATACAAAAAGAGAAGCAAGGAACTGGTTGCTTAATTATTTAGCAATTAAATTTTTGCTAATACATTTTTCCGGAAAACAGAAAAATTAGTGATTTCCTGTAGCTTTATTCTACTGTTACTGATTTTGCCAAATTTCTAGGCTGGTCAACGTTACAGCCTCTTAAAACTGCTATATGATATGACAGTAGCTGAAGAGGTACAGATGCAACTAAGGGCACAAATATTTCATCGGTTTCAGGTATCTCAATAATATGGTCGGCCATTTCTTTTACTATTGAATCGCCCTTGGTTACTACAGCAATTATTATCCCTTTTCTTGCTTTTACTTCCTGTATATTGCTTATAACTTTATCATATAAGCCTTTTTTTGGTGCTACTACCACAACCGGCATGTTTTCATCAATAAGAGCTATTGGGCCATGCTTCATTTCTGCTGCAGGATAGCCTTCAGCATGTATGTATGATATCTCTTTCAGCTTTAAAGCACCTTCAAGGGCTACCGGGAAGTTATATCCCCGCCCCAGGTACAGAAAATTACGGGCGTTTTGAAAAGTTTTTGAAAGTTTATATATATAGTCATCAACTTTAAGCGCTTCTTCAATTTTTTGTGGAATACTTTCCATTTCACTGGTAAGCTGGTAGAAACGTGACTTAGAAATAGACCCTTTTTTATTTGCAACAGATAACGCCAGAAGTCCAAGTATGGTTACCTGGGATGTAAAAGCCTTTGTAGAAGCCACACCTATTTCCGGGCCGGCATGTGTGTATGAACCGGCATGGGTTGCTCTTGGAATTGATGAACCCACAACGTTGCATATCCCAATAATCGTAGCACCTTTGCTTTTTGCCAGTTCCACTGCTGCTAAAGTATCAGCCGTTTCGCCTGACTGGCTGATTGCTATTACTACATCATCTTCATATATAATTGGGTTTCTGTATCTAAACTCAGAAGCATACTCCACTTCTACAGGTATTCTGGCTAAGTCTTCAATCAAATATTCTCCAACCAGCCCAGCATGCCAGGATGTTCCGCAGGCAACTATAATTATTCTTTTTGCATTGATAATTTTTTGCTCATAATCAATTATACCTCCTAATGATACTATCCCCTTTGCAGAATTGAGCCTTCCGCGCATACTGTCTTTTACGCTTTTTGGCTGCTCAAAAATCTCTTTAAGCATAAAGTGTGGAAACCCTCCTTTTTCAATAGCAGATAGTTGCATTTCAAGCTGTTGAATATAAGGGGTTTTTTCTTTATTCTTAATAGTTTTAATCTTTAACTCACCAGTTTTTGAAACTGTTGCAACCTCTTCATCATCAAGATAAACAACATTTTTGGTGTATTCAACAATAGGAGAAGGGTCGGAAGCTATAAAGAATTCTTTTTCGCCAATTCCAATTACCAGTGGGCTGCTCTTTTTAGCAACAAATAGTGTATCGGGGTTATCCTGTGAAATAACAACTATTGCATAAGCACCTATTACCTGCTGCAAGGCAATTCTTATTGCTGAATATAAGTCTGTTTTCTCATTAACCTGGATGTCTTCTATGAGGTGAATCAATACTTCTGTATCAGTCTTACTGGTAAACTCATATCCGCGGTTAATCAATTCTTTTTTTAGTGTTCCATAATTCTCTATAATTCCATTATGAATAATAGCGAGTTTTTTGGTTTTACTAAAATGGGGATGTGCATTTTCATCGCTTGGTTCACCATGTGTAGCCCACCTGGTGTGTGCTATACCTACAGAGCCGGATTTGTCATTTTTGCCAACTTTATCCTCAAGGTCAGCAACTTTTCCCATGCTTTTATATAAGTTCAATTCGCTGTTAAGTAAAGCAATACCTGCACTGTCATAACCCCTGTATTCAAGCCTGTACAGGCCTTTTATAAGAATTGGATAAGCCTCTCTATGGCCTATATAGCCTACTATTCCACACATATAAGAAAATTAATCAAAAACTGAATATATTAACTCTAATCGAATGTTTTCGTCTGTCCTTCCGGGGCCTTTTAAAGCAACCCTGTGTGCATTTTCCATTGGATTATTTGCCCTTATTACAATTTGCCCGGTGTCAAAACTACCATTGATTATGCTTTGAACATGCCTTGTAATATTAAACTTATAATGTTTTTCTTCATCATTGTATGAACCTCCGTAGATTGCACTTCCCAAATAGCTGTCTATGATAGATTTTAATTCACCGTTACTGTCAAGTGCAAACATTATTAAACTGGAAGGAGCAGGGAAGAACGCACTTGAAAATGATTCATCAACAGGAATTATTAATGATGCTTTATTGACAACAATATTTTTATCATCACCAAACCCTTCAAGGTCATGAATATTTATCTTCGCTCTAAGCCCATGTAACCCCTTTAAAAACACTATGCTGTCTCCAAGGCTGGTATTATCTTCATGGATTTGCCCGGAAATAACAGGCGAAATATTTTGATAATCAAAGTTTTCAAAGTGATTATACCTGCGGCAAAACATATTTATCGGGAAAAATTGCGTAAGGCTTTGGTCGTCGTTATTGTCATCGTCGTCATCACTGTCAAGATCGGTATAATAAAGCATAATGCCTGTAATTGGGTTAGTTATGTCAAAATATCCGACGCCTCCGACTCTGTCATGATCTTCAACAGTAATATATAAGCCATTAAAAAAGTCTAAAAAATTGGCGTTATTTTCAAAACTTTCTGTTCCGTTTTGTTCTATTATTCTGTTGCCAAACTCTTCCCCAAGGTTAATTCTTATCTGCGGTACTCTCAGAACTCCGCCTATAACAATAGAGTCATTGGGTTTGGGCATAATACTTTTTGTAACAATAGGCTCGGCTTTATGCGGCACTGTTCTGTTAGAATATATAATAGTGTCTTCCGGGATTCTTTCTGTAAGCTCATATACTCTTAATACCTGCCTTGTAAGAGTATCACCATAAAAATCACTGTACGCCAGCCGCAAAACAATAGAGTCTAACCTGGGTTCATTCCCTATTGATATATCGTTTTCTATTAAGCGTACTTCAGAATAAAAGCTTGATTTGGATTTACCATAAACAGGGTCGTTCATCAACCCAATTACGGCCATTCTAACATCATTTGAAGGAATAGAGTCTTCTTTTTGAGTTATGGCTGTTATTGATAAAGTATCTGTTTTATATACTCCGGCCTCATGGCCTATAAAGTCTAAACCTAATAAGCCTTCTTCTTCACATGCAATAAAAAGTAGAGATACTGCAATTAAAAAAACAAAAAATACTTTATTGCTAAAACTTAAAAAACCCCCGTTAAAACGGGGGATGTTAATCTTTTTCAAAATTATTCGAATTTATAAGGTTAATAAAGAAATTCTCATTAAGCCAACAACGTAAATTCAAAATTAATATTTTACTGTGAAAGCTCAAATTCTGAAACTAACACTTCATCATAAAACTCATTATATGCATCCATATACACATCTTCTTCCTGGTAACCAAGCAAAGGCTTACCTGTTGATTTTGCATACTCTTCCAGTTCACCATTAATTTCTTTGCTGCCAATAATTATTCCATCAGAATAATCCATAGCTGCTTTTGACATATTTACATAAGATGGTGTTTTATATTTTTCAATTAAAGAGTCATCAAAAACTTTACTTTTAAGTTTATTGTAAAAATCTTTGTTCAGTTCTCCCGGGAAATCATCGTTATATATTGAATAAACAACCTTAGTGTCGGTAAACATTGGGTTATCTTTCAGTGCTATCTTTATGTATAGTGGCATTAAACCTGTAAACCAACCATTACAGTGAACCAGGCTTGGAGCCCATCCAAGTTTTTTAACAGTCTCAATTACTCCCCTTGTGAAAAAGATTGCTCTTTCATCATTATCATCAAAGTACTTCCCGTTTTTGTCGGAAAGCATAAATTTACGCTGGTAAAAATCTTCGTTGTCTATGAAGTAAATTTGCATGCGGGCCGATTGTATTGATGCAACTTTGATAATCAAAGGATGATCCGTGTCATTAATTACAAGGTTCATTCCTGATAAGCGAATCACCTCATGAAGCTGATTTCTTCTTTCATTAATACAACCAAACTTTGGCATAAATGTTCTTATTTCTTTTCCTCTTTCTTGTATCCCCTGAGGCAGGTATCTCCCAATTTTACCCATTGGGCTTTCTTTTAGATAGGGTGTAATTTCTTGCTGTACGAAAAGAACTTTTGGTTTTTCCATATTTTTTCAGAGATTTATTTTTGTAAAAACAGAATGTAATTTTCTCATTAAAAAGGGTATGCAAAGATATAAAAATTTTTGCATTTATTCAAATATTCCTTATAGCTTTGTTTTTAAATCTGTTATCGTTTTGGGTATTATTTTGCTTTAACAGTGAAAGCAAGGCTTTTCTCATTATTTCTTTATTAATAAAAACCGGTAATAAAATGCATATTTGTAAATCCATTAATAGTTTAAATAAGGTACTTGACTCCCTGCGCCCTTATAAAAATGCAGGTTTTGTGCCCACAATGGGCGCATTGCACGAGGGGCACCTGAAGCTTGTGGAGCATGCACGAAAAGAAAATGACATTGTAATATGCTCGATATTTGTAAACCCCACCCAGTTTAATAACCCGAAAGATTTAGAAAAATATCCGAGAATGCCCGAAAAAGATGCTCTACTTCTTGAAAAAGAAAATTGTGACATTGCATTTATTCCTTCAAGCAAAGAAATATATCCGGAAAAAGACAGAACAAATTATGATTTTGGAGAGATAGAAAATGTTATGGAAGGGAAATTTCGCCCGGGGCACTTTAAAGGGGTAGGCATGGTGGTTAAGAGGCTTTTCGAAATTGTAAAACCTGATAATGCCTATTTTGGGTTAAAAGACTACCAACAGTACCTGGTAATTAAAAAACTTGTAAATCAATTTAACCTTAATGTAAATGTTATTGGCTGCCCTACTGTGAGAGAAAAAGACGGGCTGGCAATGAGTTCCCGAAATCTAAGGCTTAGCGAAGAACAAAGAAAAGCCGCACCAATAATCTTTGAAAGCTTAAAGTATATTAAAAACCACTTTAGTTCGAAAAGCATACCCGGGTGGAAAGAATGGTTTAAGAGCCAAATTAACAGATTTCCTGCTTTAGATGTAGAGTATATTGAAATTGCAGATGCAGAAACTTTAATGCCGGTAAAAAATTCAAACGAAAGCAAAAACATTGTTGTCTGCACTGCTGTATTTGCAGGCGAAATCAGGCTAATTGACAATATTCTATTAAAATGTTAACTTTGCAGTCGTAATCATTAAAGAAAATTTTCAATGTTTTTGGATATACTCAAATCAAAAATTCACAGGGCAACAGTTACAGAAGCCGACTTAAATTATATCGGAAGCATAACCATTGATGAAAACCTTATGGATGCATCCGGTATTGTGGAAAATGAAAAAGTGCATGTTGTAAATATAAACAATGGCGAACGTTTGGAAACCTATGTTATAAAAGGTGAAAGAGATAGCGGCATGATATGTATGAATGGCCCGGCGGCCAGAAAAACACAAAAAGGCGATATAATAATAATACTATCGTATATCATGCTTTCACCGGAAGATGCAAAAAATTACCGGCCAAAAATTATATTCCCCGACGCAAACAATAAGATTTAAAGTATTAATTAAACCAGGTAAAATTGAAAAAGTTTTTCAGAGAAAACTTTAACGGCATTATTTTTCTTATCATTGGGCTAATTATACTTTTTTTAATTACCAAAGACCAAAATATTGAAAAAATTTTTCAGGAGTTTATTACAGCAAACTATTGGTGGATTATTCTCTCGATGATTATTTCAGTTATCAGCCATTTTATCAGGGCATTAAGATGGAGGCTGTTAATACAAAAATTAAACTACAAGCCGGCATTATCCAAAACATTCTACTCATTAATGACCGGATATCTTTTAAACCTTATATTACCAAGAGCCGGAGAAATTTCAAGATGCGTTGTATTAGGAAAAACTGAAAACATACCGTTTAATAAACTATTAGGCACTGTAATATCTGAAAGGGCTTTTGATACCTTCTGCCTGTTTTTGATACTTTTTTTTGTGATAGCTTTACAATATGACTTGTTAAAATCGTACCTGGCAAAATACCTATATAGCCCAATACTATCAACGGTTGAAAACAACTATATACTGCTTATTATAATTGTAGCATCTGCTTTGGCCGTTGTGTTTATTGCATACTTGGTAATAAAAAAAGCGGGAAACAACAGCCATAAAGATGGTGTTATTACAAAAGGCAAAAAGCAATTTTCAGGGCTTAAAGACGGCATTTTGACCATCTTTAAGATGAAAAGCAAGTTTTTGTTTTTATTATACACCTTAATACTCTGGTCCTTATATTTTTTGATGGTTTATGTGAGTTTTTATGCAATAAGCTCAATTTCACATCTTGGAGTATATGCTGCACTTGCAATACTTGCCCTGGGTAGTATCGGTGTTGCCATGCCTGTGCCTGCAGGTTTGGGCACATACCATTTTGTTGTTATTACATGCCTTGCCGAGTTGTTCTTCATTAATACAGAAGCAGCAACTTCTTTTGCTTATTTATCTCATGCTTCTCAAATGCTTGTTGTTTTAATTTTGGGTGGTTATGCATGGGTGAAACTTGCCATTAATAAAAATGCCATAAC
>PWND01000308.1 GCA_003557965.1 Bacteroidales bacterium
GGGTTGCATCGCTTTTCTACCAATATTTAATGCCTAACGGCATTATCCCTTAGGGATAAAATATTGGTAATGAATAATTTGCAAGATATAGTTATCGTCCCGTAGTGGACGAAACATTTTTTTTAAACTTATTTTTATTAACATTATTCTAAAAAGCCTAAAATAAAGTCTTAAACAATGCATTTAATATGTATATGAATTTTATTTTTGCAGTTATGAAAACATGGCATAATGGATAACCAACATATATATATTGCAATACCTGCCATGGATGAATTCCATTATCTTCCTGCAACTCTTAACTATTTGCATGGCCAAAGCTTAAAAAACTTCACTATATTTATTTGTGTTAATCAACCGGATGATTGGTGGAGCAATCCCCAAAAGGAACAAATATGTATTAATAATATTAAAACCATAGACTTTCTCAAAAAGTATCAAAAGAAATGCTCAAATGTGGTTATTATTGACAAGTCATCAAAAAGCAATGGCTGGAAAGGAAATAAACATGGAGTTGGTTTTGCCAGGAAGTTACTTATGGACAAAATTTCTGAAATTGCAAATGACAATGATATTATTGTGAGTATGGACTCTGATGTTAAGATTGGGCAAGAATACCTGTTTACGGTTGTCAACATACTTAACAGCAACCCTAAATCTGTTGCACTTGCAAACCCATATTATCACGAACTAACCGGCTCAGAGGATATTGACAGGCCAATGCTCAGATACGAAATATATATGCGTAATTACAATATTAACATGTTACGAATAAATTCGCCATATTCATATACAGCATTAGGTTCTGTAATATCACTTCCTGTATGGGCATACAAAAAAGTAAGAGGCATCACTCCAAAGCAAAGCGGTGAAGATTTTTATTTTTTGCAAAAGCTAAGAAAATCCGGCAATGTTTTATATTATAATGATTCTATTGTATACCCTGCAGCAAGAAAATCCGGCAGAGTACCTTTTGGCACCGGCCCTGCAATAGAAAAACCTGTTGAAGAACAAAAAATTTCATATCCAATATTCCATTATACACTTTTTGATGAAATTAATGAGACTTACAAGCTTTTTGGGGAATTGTTTTACAAAAACATAAAAACCCCAATGACAGGCTTTTTTAAGAGTATTTTTAAATCAGATGACATCTTTACATCATTGCGTAAAAATTACAAGAGTAAAGAAAAGTTTATTCATGCATGCCATAATAAAATTGATGGCCTTAGAGTTTATCAATATCTAAAATGGAGAAGTTCAACAAGTCCGTTTTCTGAAAACAAAAGCATGAACGATTTGTTACATTTGTTATACAGCAATGGGTTTATTAGCAAAGAAGAAGTAGTAGAAGTAACCTTTGCTTCCACAGATATAAGCAAATTAAATGACTGCAGAGATTTATTATTTGAAGTAGAAAATGTTTTAAGAAAGAAGCATTATGATGAGCAAGCAGATACAACATGATATTATTGTAATAACCGGGCCAACTGCAACGGGGAAAACCGGCATTGCAACCAAACTTGCTGCTGAATTAAACGGCGAAATAATCAGTGCTGATTCCCGACAGGTTTATCAAAAAATGGATATAGGCACCGGAAAAGACCTGGATGAATACATTGTTGAAGGAAAAGAAATTAAGCATCATTTGATAGATATTGTTAAGCCAGGCTATAAGTACAATGTATTTGAGTTTCAGAGAGATTTTTTATTAGCTTTCGATGAAATCAAGAAAAAAGGTAAAAATCCAATTTTGTGCGGTGGAACCGGCTTATATATTGAATCGGCAATAGGCAGGTACAACTTACTCGAAGTGCCCGAAAATAAAATACTCAGGAAGAAGCTTCATAAAAAATCAATGGACGAACTGGCCGAAATATTAGCCGGCATGACGAAACTTCACAATACAACAGATACTACCAACAAGAAGCGGCTTATTAGAGCAATAGAAATAGAAACATATTACCGGGAAAATTCATGCAGCAAGAAAAGTTTACCAAAACTAAATTACGTAATATTTGCAACTAACCTTCCACGAAGCATTATCCGCGATAGAATAACCAAAAGGCTTAAATATCGCCTGGAAAATGGCATGATTGAAGAAGTAAAAACCCTGCTTGAGGAAGGACTGTCGCCCGAAAGCCTATTATACTACGGATTAGAGTACAAGTTTATTACTCAGTATTTAACCGGTGTAATAAAGTATGATGAAATGTTTAAGCTGCTCAACACAGCTATTCATCAGTTTGCTAAAAGACAAATGACATGGTTTAGGAGAATGGAGCGCAAAGGGTTTAAAATTAACTGGATTGAAAATTATGATGACATAAAAGCTTATAATTATCTAAAATTGTAAATTTGCCCATATTTTAAACTATAAATGCCTTTATATAATTTTATTTAAAACTAAATTGTAAATTATAATGAGAACACACAGGCCAGGAGGATTTAACATATTACCGGTAGTTGTTAAAAATTTATTAATCATAAATGGTTTGTTCTTTTTAGCAACTCTAACATTTAAAAGTGCATTCGATACTAACTTATACAAGATATTAGGTTTGTACATGCCTTTCTCAGAGTTTTTCGAACCATACCAGTTTATCTCATACATGTTTATGCATGGAAATTTTTCACATTTGTTTTTTAATATGTTTGCATTATGGATGTTTGGAAATGTATTGGAAAACGTTTGGGGGCCAAAGAGATTCATAATTTATTACTTTATAACCGCTTTTGGAGCAGCACTATTACACATGGGAGTAAACTATATAGAAATGGTTAGCCTTAGAAGCGAATTACTTGAGGCAGGTTATTCCATGAATCAACTAAATGAGATTGTCAGAACTGGTAGTTACGTGATAAGACATGGGGTCTCAGAAAATACAATTGTGGAATATTATTTAAAACACACCATCCCCACAGTAGGTGCTTCCGGAGCGGTTTTTGGCATACTTCTTGCCTTCGGTGTAATGTTTCCAAATAACCTTATTTATTTATTTTTTGCAATACCAATTAAAGCAAAATATTTTGTTATGATTTATGGAGCTTTAGAGTTGTATTTTGGGTTTACCAGTCAGGGCAACATTGCTCATTTTGCACATATCGGAGGAATGATTTTTGGTTATTTGGTGTTGTTGTATTGGAAAAGAAAACATGGTTCTTATTTTTGATTAAATCAGTATAAACATTTATTACAATAATAGAATTTTATGATGACGGGAGGAATTTTTCAGGGAATAAAAAGGTTTTTTTTGGCCGGTTCGTTGGTTGCAAGGCTTATATGGATTAATATAGCCGTATTTGTTGTAATTAATTTGTTAGGCGGAATTTTTTTCCTGTTTGCAGTATCAGATTATTATGAAGCAATTGCTCATGCTCTAAGTGTGCCTGCATCAATAGATCAGTTAATCAACAGGCCATGGACAATTATTACCTATATGTTTTTGCACCTGAATTTCTTTCATATTCTTTTTAATATGATAGTGTTGTACGTAGGCGGAAGGTTATTTGTTGATTTTCTGGGTAAAAACAAACTTATTGGCACATATTTGCTGGGTGGAATTGCGGGTGCTGCTGTATATATTGCATCATTTAATGTTTTCCCTGCTTTTGCAGATACTGTTCACATATCAATTGCTATGGGTGCCTCAGCATCCGTACTTGCAATATTTGTAGCAATAGCTACTTATGCGCCAAACTTAAACATACCACTATTATTATTAGGCAGAGTAAAGCTTAAGTATATAGCTATCTTTTTTATTGTAATTGACCTTATAAGCATCCACAAAGGAAATCCCGGAGGCCACCTGGCTCACTTGGGTGGGGCACTGTATGGCTTTTTATATATTATTTTATTCAAAAAAGGATTTGACCCTTCAAAATACACAGGAATGCTTATAAGCTCAATCGGAAGGATATTTAAACCAAGGCCAAAAATGAAAGTTTATCGCGACTTTACTCCCCGCCCTATGTCTGATGCAGAGTATAATGATAAAAGAGCTGAAGAGCAAAAGAAAATTGACAGTATATTGGATAAAATTTCTAAGCATGGTTACGACAGCCTTTCGGCAAAAGAAAAAGAATTGCTGTTTAAATTAAGCAACAAATAGATTTTTTATTTTGAAAAAAAGAGTAAAAAGAAAATCATCAATAATATCCAAGTTTGTTTTGCTTGCAAATGCCATTGCAGCAGGGCTGTTGTTGCTATCATACCTGGCTTCTGTAGTCAGCCCCGCCAGGTTTTGGCCACTGGCTTTTTTCGGGCTCTCCTATCCTTTTTTACTCCTAATAAATATTGGGTTTGCATTGTTTTGGGTTTCCAGGTTGAGATATTACTTTTTGCTTTCACTTGTTGTTGTTTTAATCGGTTATAACCAGTTTTTCAACATGCTGCAATACAACTCTAACGTTTTTGATATACCCGATAATGCTACCACATTAAAGGTTCTGAGTTATAATGTAAGAGTATTTGACCTTTATAATTACGGGCCTGGTTGGGAATACAGGTTTACCAACAGAAACAACATATTTGATTTTCTGGACAAAAAGGATTTTGATATAATATTTTTCCAGGAATTTGTTCATGACAAAAGCGGTAGCTTTAAAACTAAGGATACCCTTGTAAACTTTTTAAGGGCAAACAATATCCACACTGAGTTTACCAGGTCTTCAAGAAATATTAACTTTTTCGGGCTTGCAACATTTACATCTTACCCTATAGTAAATAAAGGAAAAATACTTTTTGAAACTTTAGGTGGCAATCTTTGCATATATACTGATATAGTCATCAATAATGATACTGTAAGGCTGTATAATTTGCACCTTGAGTCAATTGGATTAAGCCACGAGGATCATATTTTTGTTGAAAACATGATAAATATTATACCAATTGACAATGATATTACTATTGCCGGAAGGCAGATTTTAAGCCGCTTAAAGTTAGCTTTTGAGCGCAGGGCATATCAAGCCGAAAAAGTAGCAAGCCATATTGCAAACAGCCCCTACCCTGTTATATTGGGCGGGGATTTTAACGATACGCCTTCATCTTATGTTTACCGACAGTTTAGTAAAAACTTATCAGATGCGTTTAGAAACAGGGGCCGGGGCTTAGGACAAACATATATAGGATTCAGCCCAAGCTTTAGAATTGATTACATAATGCATAGCAACAAGTTTAAAACACTGCAATACCATACAGGTGAGCAGGAGTACTCTGACCATTACCCAATTTGGACATTACTTATGATGGAATAGGGCTTTCATTCCGACTAATATTTTCCTTATTTTTGCATAAATTCACTAATATATGAGGTTTGAGTTAATTTCTGATTTTAGCCCTACCGGCGACCAGCCGGAGGCTATAAAACAATTGGCCGAGGGTCTGAAAATCGGGTTGGAGAACCAGGTACTTTTAGGTGTTACAGGCTCAGGGAAAACTTTTACAATGGCCAATGTAATTCAAAACTCTGAACGGCCAACTCTTGTTCTAAGTCATAACAAAACCTTAGCAGCTCAGCTTTACGGTGAATTCAAGCAATTTTTCCCTAATAACGCTGTTGAATATTTTGTTTCATATTACGACTACTATCAGCCTGAAGCCTTTATACCTTCAACCAACACATATATTGAAAAAGACCTGAGTATTAATGATGAAATAGAGAAGCTTAGATTAAGTGCTACAAGCGCTCTTTTATCGGGCAGAAGAGATGTTATAGTAGTAAGTTCTGTTTCATGTATATATGGTATTGGAAATCCTGATGATTTTCATAATAATACCATCGAACTCGAAAAAGGCATGACAATTGGCCGCCAGCAACTGCTGCACAAGCTCGTAGCAGCATTGTATAACCGCACACAGGCTGACTTTAGCAGGGGAAACTTTAGAGTTAGGGGCGACACTATTGATGTGTATCCTGCTTATGCTGATTCTGCATACAGAATAATATTCTGGGATGATGAGATAGAGGCTATTGAGTCTTTTGATCCTTTAAGTGGTGGCAAATTAATGGATAACAACAAGATAACTATTTATCCGGCTAATATTTTTGTAACCTCAAAAGAAAGAATGAAAAATGCTATTCGGGCTATCCAGGACGACCTGCTTGCGCAAACAGACTTTTTAAGGAGCAAAAACCTGGAAACGGAAGCAAAACGTCTGGAAGACAGGGTGAATTATGACCTTGAAATGATGATGGAACTTGGATATTGCAGCGGAATAGAAAATTATTCAAGGTATTTTGATGGCAGAAAACCCGGCTCAAGGCCATTTTGCCTGTTAGATTATTTCCCCGATGACTTTTTAACCTTTATTGATGAAAGCCACGCCACTATTCCTCAAATTCATGCTATGTATGGTGGCGACCGCTCACGCAAAACAACTCTTGTTGAATATGGATTCAGGCTTCCCGCTGCCCTGGATAACAGGCCGCTTAAGTTTGAAGAATTTAATGAACTCGTAAATCAGATTATATATGTAAGTGCTACCCCCGCTGATTACGAACTTGAGCTAAGCAATGGCATTATTGTTGAACAAATTATCAGGCCAACAGGGCTGCTTGAACCCGAAGTTGTAGTTGAACCAAGCGTAAATCAAATTGACAGTTTGCTTAATGAAATACAAAACCGGATCTCTGATAATGAAAGAGTTCTTGTAACAACACTTACAAAACGAATGGCCGAAGAACTTAATAAATACCTGATACAGCAAAACATTAAATCAAGATATATTCACTCTGATGTTGACACAATTGAAAGAGTAGAAATATTGCGGGAGCTGAGGCTTGGAAAAATTGATGTACTGGTTGGCATAAACCTGTTAAGGGAAGGATTAGACTTGCCCGAGGTATCACTTGTAGCTATTTTGGATGCTGATAAAGAAGGTTTTCTCAGGTCAGAAAAATCACTTACTCAAACCGCCGGTAGAGCTGCAAGAAATATTAACAGCAAAGTTATTATGTACGCTGACAAAATAACTAATTCAATGCAATCAATGATTGACGAAAATACCAGGAAAAGAGAAAAGCAATTGTTGTACAACCAAAAGCATGGCATTACTCCTGCACAAATCAAAAAATCTGTAGAACAAATTCATTACCAAACAAGTGTGGTTGACACTGAATCTAAAGAGCACAAAGCTTATACTGAAAAGGAAAGCATTGATGTTGCAGCAGACCCTGTAATAAAGTATATGAACAAAGATCAAATTCTTAAAGCAATTGCAAAAACACGGAAAGAAATGGAAAAAGCTGCTAAAGAACTTGACTTTATACAGGCTGCAAAATACAGGGATGAAATAGCTGAATTGGAAAAATTAATTAACACTACAACAAAATAGCATTATGAATAAGCAAGGAAGAAAACGGCATAATATTGTTTACTCAACAAACCCGGAAGCCAATTTTGATTTACCCGAAGAAAATGAAGAGGAAACGCTACCCCCTGAAAAGCAAAATTTAAGAGTTTCTATCAGCAAAAAAGGACGTAAAGGGAAAACTGTTACTATTGTAAGTAATTTTTCAGGGAACACTGAAAGCCTTGAAAACCTGGGAAAAGAACTGAAAACGAAATGCGGTGTTGGTGGCTCAGTGAAAGATCAGGAAATTATTTTACAAGGTGATAAGAGAAATTTAGTTGTAGAGTTTCTGCAAAGCAAAGGTTATAATGCTAAAAAATCAGGGGGATAAAACAACCGGATTAATATAATTAACTAAGTTTAGCATCTTATCATAACTAAAAAAGCTAATTTTACCATTTTTCTAATATTATAACTTTGTTAATGATGCCTATTAGAATTGGAATAAACGGAATTGGAAGAGTCGGGAAGCAAGTTTTCCGGTATGCTTATAAAGACCCTGAAATTGAAATTGTTCATATAAATGACAATATGGACCTTGGATTACTCACACACCTGCTTAAATATGACAGCATTCACGGCAAATTTGAGCATGAAATTAATAGAAATGCCAATTACATTAAAGTCAACAATAATAAAATCTTTGTGACTAATGAGAGTTCTCCTGATAAAATAGATTGGGATAAAGAGAATGTAGATATTGTAATTGATTCAAGCGGTCTTTATAAAACAAGAGATTTACTGGAAAAGCACACATACAATACTAATGTAAAAAAAGTAATACTTTCATGCCCTGCCGATGATGATTCGTTAGATAAAACCGTGGTAATTGGTATTAACCATGATGAAATAGAAGCTGGCCATACATATATTTCTAATGCTTCCTGTACTACTAATTGTGTAGGAATAATTATTAAAGTATTACAAGACACATTTGGAATTGAAAAAGCTTTTATGAATACCGTTCATCCGGTAACTAATAATCAAAAACTTCTTGACGGCCCGCATAATGACTACAGAAGGGCAAGAGCTGCCGTTGGAAATATTATCCCCACAACAACAAGTGCTATAAAAACTCTGCCAATGGTGATGCCTGAGATGAAAGGTATTTTTGACGGATTCGCAACAAGGGTACCTGTTATTGATGGTTCTATCGTAGAACTCACCGCACAGCTTAAAAGCAAAACAAGTGTTGAAAATATTAATGACACATTTAAGAACTTCGCAAATTCTAAACTGAAAGGCCTCCTGGAGTATTGTAATGAACCTATCGTAAGCAGCGACATAATTAACAACAAACATTCTGCAATATTTGATGCTCTCTCAACAAAACTAATTGGTGGCGACATGGTTCAAATAGTTGCATGGTACGATAACGAGTGTGGATATTCCGCCAGAATTACAGATCTGGTTAAAATACTGGCAAATTATTTGTAAATTGCAAATAATTATTTCAGGCACTGTCTTATTACTTTCAAAAATAAATTGCTTCTATGGAAAAAGAGATCAAGTCAAAAGCCCTTGAAGTTAATTTGGCACAAACAAGGGAAGTAAATATAATAATACCGGAAGATCATTTGTGGTTTCTGTCTGTTGCTGAAAACCATTATGGAATTCATAAAAGAATTAAAGATTTTTTTACTGAATTTCATCACCCCTACTCAAATAAAAAGTATGTTGTTGAACAGCTAAACAATATTGCTATTGGTGACTATTGGCTATACCAGGGCCATCCAAAAAACAATAAGGCTTTTTTTATTCTTCTTGACATATTTGATAATTTGCTGGAAGATGAACTCAATCAAGAACTTTCGAAGCAAGTTGTATATATATTTTTAAAATTTTTCGACAATAATTACGAAAATATATCCGGCAATAAAGAGCTAATAAAGAAAATTTTGTTGACTCTTGAAAAACACCTGGAAAACGGATATTTCAGTTATATCAGTAACCTTGGGTTCTTTTTTAAATGCTTTAGCAAAGCTGCACAAAATAAAAAACTGGAAAAGGATGTATTTGACTTTACGTATAAGCTTGTTTATAAAAACATTAGTTTTTGGGAAAAAACCACTAATGTTGAAAAATGGCACAAAGAAAACAAGGTAAAGCTTTCAGGAAAATACCTTGATACGCTAAAAAAATTAGGAAAACCTTTCTTTGAACATCATTACAAGCAGCTTGATGCAGCCAAATCGTGGAATGATATAGTTAATAACGCATTCACTTTCTCTGACATGGTTACTGCTTTCAGAAATAAAACCGATGAATTTGATAATATTACTGAAAAGTTTAGCTATCTGTTTTACCTCTTGCATTTGCCTGGCATGGCCTACCATAGGAGCTACCTGCTTTTAGACTTAAACAAAGTAATAAAAAAAATTAGCTCGGAATTAAATGAAGAACAAATCAGGCAATCAATTGATGAGCTTTTTGAGCTTTTTTCAGAATTTAAAAACAACTACATTGATATGGTTTTAGATTCTGTTTTAACCTTGGGAAAGGAAATAATAAACACATCAAACATATCTCTTATTCATTACTTTGAGGATAAGTTGATAAAGCTTGGCTTTACAACTCCGGGAATAAAATATCTTACAAATGAATGGCAAATTAAAGTTAACCGCAGCCACATAAAAAACATAAGGGTATGGCTTGATTTAATTGAGCATGGCCCTGAAATGATGCAAAAACTGCTATCTGCCTTAATTATTAACCTCAGGCTTGGTGGTATTTTTATTTTTGATACAGACCTGTTTCAGCGTGATGTATCAAAATTGCTTAATGCTGAAATCTCTACTATCTACAAACAAGTAAAACAACTTACAAGAATATTTCCTGTATATTTTAGTGAAATTGGGGCAGAAGGAGAGCTTAGGGATGTAACAACAATTATTGATGAAATTTCGCAAAGAAATGATAAGCTAATACATTTTTTACGAAAGCAGGTTCACACAGAAGGAAATAACTCCCATATTCAAATAACGCTCGATATAATCAGGTTTTGGTATGATTTAGACAAAAAACGGCTGAAGCAGCTTATCCCCGAAAATGTTTTTAATACTATTGACATAAACAGTAAATGGGTTCAGGGAGTACATACGCTTATTAACAAAGTGTGCAGCCAAAATAAAATATCATTAAATAAACTCCTTGAATTAAGCGAAGAAGAAGTAAAAAACCTGCTTGAAAAAAGTAATCATAAGAGTAAAAATGACATCAAGAGGATAAAGCTAATAATTAAACTTTACCAGCTGTTAAAAGAAAAGTATTCTTTTGAAACAGATGATATAACAAAAATTATTGGCAGGTATCGTTTTTTCAGCTTAAAAGAAACGGAAGCGCTGAAAAACCTGTTAGAATCTAAAAGTGACATAGATGCTCTTAAAGCTATATTCAGCTTTATGGTGAGATTAAATGAGGTAATTTTTAATCCTGCCAAAAGCAAAGGTTGGGAAAATATATATTACAAACGTCATGTTGCTTTTGGTATTCCTTCGATGTACGGCGAATATCATGAGCCAAAGTTTGAAGCCCTGGGGCTAACCTTCAGGCTTGAACGTGTTGCAAACGTTTTAGTTGACAGAATTATCAGCAATATTAATACGGATTTCCTCACAGCTAAAACTCTTAAAGAAATATACTCCGTTATAAAACTTTTACGGGAAGGGCTTGAACTGGACGGAATTTCTGACCAGGGGCTTAACTCAAACCTTCAAATGCTGCAATACAGCCTTACTTCAGGAAGTTTCACAATAAAGCAATACATCAACATTTTCCAGTTTATGGAAGATAGTGTTAAAGAAATTATTAATAAATATTTTATTCGCCCTTATGAAGACCTTTTAAAAGTTATAACCCCCCAGCTTTTCTCAAGTGAAGCCAAGCCTGACTCAAAAACAGGAAAAAAGTTTATTCATAAAAAGTCTGAGATTTTCTACAGGGATTTACTGTTTTCAACGTTTTTAATTCAGCAACTCGATAATTTTATTGGTGAAGTGTTGAATAATCTCAGGAAAATGGATAGTGAACTATCAACTGAGGATATCAGGAATATTATGTCGTATGACCCAGGCATGGTAATTAGCCCAATTTACAGTGAAACTCCCACAATGGACAACCAGATTTTTCTTGGGTCAAAGGCATACTACCTGAAAAATTTATATATCAACAAATACCCTGTACCACCGGGTTTTGTTCTCACTACGGAAGTATTCAGAAGAAAAAACACTATTCTGAAGCAAGCTGCATTAAATGCAGAAATTGATAACTTTATAAGAAAGCATATTACAGAACTCGAAAATTTATCAGGCAGGGAATTTGGAAACCCTTTAAACCCATTACTGCTAAGTGTTAGGTCTGGTGCGGCTATTTCCATGCCGGGCGCCATGAATACTTTTTTAAATGTTGGCTTAAATGACGAAATAACCGAAATGCTTAGCAAACAATATAATTTTGGCTGGACTTCATGGGATTGTTACAGAAGGCTTATACAAACATGGGGAATGTCATTTGGAATTGACAGAAATGACTTTGACCAGGTTATGATTGATTACAAAAAGAAATATAATGTTACGCAGAAAATAGACTTCCCGCCGGAAATAATGAAAAAAATGGCTTTTACTTACAAAAAGTTACTGGCTGACAATGGTATCTACTTTGAATCTGACCCGTTTATGCAGCTAAAACAATCCATTATTTCAGTTTTTAATTCATGGGATACCCCAAGAACAAAAGTTTACAGGGACCACATGCACATTGCTGATGAGTGGGGCACTGCCGTAATAGTACAGCAAATGGTCTTTGGCAATATTCATAATGAAAGTGGTTCAGGAGTATTATTTACACACGACCCAAGCGACAATATTTCAGGAATAAACCTAAACGGCGACTTTTCATTTCTTAGCCAGGGAGAAGATATTGTTGCAGGCTTAATTAATACATTGCCAGTTAGTGAATACCAGCGAGAGAAATATTATACTAAAAGCCCGTTTTCTTTAGAATCTGCCTTTCCAAAAATATATAACCGATTAAAGGAAATAGCTTTTGAGTTAATTGAGAGCCACGGCTTCAGTCACCAGGAAATTGAGTTTACCTTTGAAACTGCCGAAGAAAAAGACTTGTATATTTTACAAACAAGGGATATGGCAATAATTAAACAAGATAAAATTGTTGTGTTTGCTACTCCGGAAAGCAAAATGGAAAGAGCCGGCTGTGGAATTGGAATTGGCAATGAAGTGCTAAATGGTTTGGTGGTTTTTGACATGGATGATATTTATGCATTGAAAGAAAAGCATCCTGAAAGCAAGGCTGTGCTTATAAGGCCTGATACGGTTCCTGATGATATTGAGATGATTTTTGAGTGCGACGGGCTATTAACAGCCAAAGGAGGAGCAACTTCACATGCTGCCGTAACTGCAGCAACTCTCGGAAAAATATGCGTTGTTAACTGCCCCGACATGGTTGTAGATGAAAACTCCAAAAAATGTGAAATAAACGGAGTAGCTTTTAAATCCTTTGACCCTGTTGCAATTGACGGCACACAAGGTATTATATACAAGGGTAACTATCCTGTAAAAACTCATGAATTATAACCTGCTAATTCAAAAATTAAAAATAGGTTTTATAAACTTTTATTGTAAAAAAATATTATTAAAAACTATACATCATAATTTTTAAAAGTATATTTGCAAATTGAACATAAAAAAGTAAAACCAAAAATATCTGAAATATGAAATTTATCGTATCCAGTTCAGCATTACTAAAGCAACTACAGGCTATAAGCGGAGTTGTTGGAACTAACAGTACATTACCAATTCTTGATAACTTTCTTTTCAGTTTAGATGAAAATGAAATAAGCATATCTGCCTCTGACCTTGAGACTACTATGAATGCAAGGATTACAGCAGATATGGCAGAAGGTAGTGGAAGCGTTGCAATTCCTGCAAAAATACTTCTTGATACTCTTAAAACTTTTACCAATATTCCTGTTACTTTTGATGTTAATGACAACAATTACAGTATTGCATTAACTGCCGGTGAGGGAAAATTTCGCCTGGCCGGCCAAAATGGTGAAGACTTCCCCAAAACGCCGGTAGTTGAAGAAAGTAATAAAATTGAGGTTGAATCCGACATTTTATTCAATGCCATTGCTAAAACAATATTTGCTGCAAGTAACGATGAGTTGCGCCCGGCAATGTCAGGTGTATTTTGTGAATGCTCGAAAGACAATATTACTTTTGTTGCAACTGACGCACATAAGCTTGTCAGGTACCGCAGAGCTGATGTAAAACCTAATGTTGACGCTTCTTTTATAATCCCAAAAAAGTCTTTAAACCAGTTAAGGCATATTTTTTCGCATGATGCTGCTACTGTATCGCTTGAATTTAACGAAACTAACGCTATTTTTTCTTTTCAAAACATAACTGTTACATGCAGGCTGATTGATGGAAAATATCCTAATTATAATGCAGTAATACCTAAGTCGAATCCTAAAAAGCTTGTTGTTGACCGCGTACCATTTATTAATGCTATTAAACGCGTATCGCTGTTTTCTAACCAAACAACATACCAGGTTAAGTTCAAAATTGCCGGTACAGAGCTGATTCTTAATGCTGAAGACCTTGATTATAGCAACGAGGCTAATGAAAGACTTAACTGTCATTTCGAAGGTGATGATATGGAAATTGGCTTCAATAGCAGATTTTTATTAGAAATGCTAAATAATGTTGAAACTGAACAAGTAATGATGGAATTGTCTGAACCAAACCGCGCCGGCCTGATATTACCTGTTGACAGCGAGAATAAAGAAGAGGATATCCTGATGCTTGTTATGCCTATTATGCTTAATGCATAAAAAAACATATTAATGCTTGTTATCTTCCTGAATTATTAAACTATTAAGGTTTAGATTAATATTATCTATTCACACCTTATTAGTTTATAATTGTTTATTATTTGCCGATTAACAATTTGCTAAAAATTCCCTATATTTGCACTCCTTAAAGCCTCACAGCTAATAAAAAGCAAATTACAATTACTGCAAAAACAAAATACTGCTTGTAAAACTATTTAATAATTATAATATATATGGAAAAAGAAATATCAAAAATTAAAGAATTAGCCGAAAAATACAGAGACTATACTGCCAGCAACCTTTCAAAATTAGTACAGCATAAATCTCTCAGTCTGCAAGAAAAGGACGTTCAATACGAACTAAAAAGACAAATGGAAGAAGCAGGTTTTGATGAAGTAAAAATTGACGGGCTTGGAAATGTTATCGGCAGAATCGGAAACGGGAAGAAAGTACTGGCAATTGACGGCCACATGGATACTGTTGATTTAGGTAATCTTGAAAATTGGGATTTTGACCCCCTTGGTGGTGAAATTAAAGATGGATATGTTCATGGAAGAGGTTCTGTTGACCAAAAAGGTGGCCCTGCTGCTTTTGTTACTTCCGGCAGAATACTGAAAGAAATGGGGTTTGACAAGGATTTAACAATTTATTTTGTTGGAAGTGCTATTGAAGAGGATTGCGACGGCTTGTGCTGGAAATATATTGTTGAAGAACTGGGAATAAAACCTGACTATGCAATCAGTACTGAACCTACTAACCTTAATATCTACAGAGGACATCGTGGCAGAATGGAAATGAGAGTTACTTTCAAGGGCGTATCATCGCATGGCTCGGCACCTGAAAGAGGCAAAAATGCTATCTATATGGCTTCAAAGGTAGCACTTGAAATAGAAAAGCTTAACGAAAGGCTTAAACATGATGATTTTCTTGGTAAAGGAACCATTACAATATCAGAATTTGTTTCTAAAAGCCCCTCACTGTGCGCTGTAGCCGACTATGCTCATATTCACCTCGACAGAAGGCTTACATGGGGAGAAACAAAAGAAAGTGCAGTTAAAGAAATTCAGGATATTATTAAAGGAATGAATGCAAAAGTTGAAGTACTTGAGTACATGGAAGAAGCTTTTACAGGATTAAAGTATGGAATGGAAAAGTATTATCCCACATGGAAAATTGAAGAAAACCACGAAATAGTAAAAATGGCTGTAAGCACTTTTAAAAAAATGTACAACCATGAACCAAAAATTGACAAATGGACTTTTTCTACAAACGGTGTAACAATAAACGGGTATTATGGGATACCAATCATTGGCTTTGGGCCCGGAAATGAAGTACTGGCTCATGCCCCAAATGAAAAAGTACCAATTCAGCATCTGGTTGATGCTTCAGTTTTTTATGCTGCATTTGCTTACGAATTATCAGCACAATAAACTCCTGAAAGCAATAATTGAGTTTTAAAGCAGAAATTAAATTTTTAAACTAAAGAAATATAAGAGATGAATTTGGATAATATAATTAGAAGGATTTCCGGGAAAGGGTCCGGTCTTTATAAAAAAGATTTTTTATTAACATGGGAAAAAAGCGATGAAGAGCTTGAGATGGTTTTAGAAGTAGCTGCAGCTCTTAAGGAATTACGCGAAAACAACATTTCCTGCAGGTTATTTGACTCAGGGCTTGCTATTTCAAACTTCAGAGATAAGTCAACCCGCACGAGGTTTTCTTTTGCATCAGCAAGCAACCTGTTAGGCTTAGCTGTTCAGGACCTTGATGAAGAAAAGTCGCAAATATCTCATGGCGAAACTGTCAGAGAAACTGCCAATATGATATCCTTCCTTTCCGATTTTATTGGTATCAGGGATGATATGTATCTCGGTGAAGGCAATAAATATATGCGTGAAGTTGCTGAAGCCCTGGATGAAGGCTTTAGTGAAGGCGTACTGCCTGTGAGGCCGGGAATTGTTAACCTTCAATGTGATATGGACCACCCTACACAATCAATGTCCGACCTTATGCATTTGCAAAACGAATTTGGAAGCCTTGAAAACCTTAAAGGGAAAAAAATTGTAATGAGTTGGGCTTATTCTCCCAGCTATGGTAAGCCTCTATCTGTTCCCCAGGGAATTATCGCACTTATGTCAAGATATGGAATGGATATTGAACTTGCATACCCCGAAGGTTACGACCTGATTCCTGAAGTTGTTGACTTAGCAAAAGAAAACTCTACAAAAAGCGGTGGCTCTTTTAATATCAGCCATTCTATGAAAGATGCCATGAAAGACGCTGATATCGTATATCCAAAAAGCTGGGCACCATATAAAATAATGGAGCAAAGAACTCAGTTACTGAAAAATTTTGACAAACCCGGACTTGGAGAACTTGAAAAATTATGTCTTGCAAACAATGCAGAGCATAAAGACTGGGAATTTAACGAAGAAACACTTAATGTAACCAAAAACAAGAATGCTTTATATATGCACTGCCTTCCTGCTGATATTTCAGGGGTTTCGTGCAAAGAAGGTGAAGTTAATGCTGATGTTTTTGAAAAATACAGAATAAAAACGTACATAGAAGCAGGATATAAGCCATATATTATTGCTTCAATGATGCTGACAAACAGGTTTGAAAAACCTGCTGAAGTAATTGAGTATCTAATGAAGTATGGAGCTAAAAGAGTATTTTAAGCTGATACTATCCTGTCGATATAACTTGCAACAAATGGGTAAATAAAAAACCGCCTTAACTAAGGCGGTTCTTACCAACAACATGTAACCAAAACCTTTTTATTATTGTGGTATTATCTATTTAGCCTGTTGAAAAACTTTTTTAGTATCAATCACTGTTTCTTCAACTTCTTTTTCAAGTGTGCTGATTTTGCTAAGGTCAAACTTCTCACCTACCAGTTTCACATTACTTTTGCCTGAGTTTTTCTCAGAATCTATATCATAAACCGGAAGAGGCTCATCTATTTCGCTTTCTTCTAAAACTTTTAACTCTAATTTAATTCCATCCAATGTTTGGAATTCAAAAGTTTGGAATCTTCCCTGGCTTTGAGCTACTAATGTAATCATTAAAATTGCTGCGAGTGTTAAAATTGATTTTTTCATGACTTTGATTGTTTATTTGTTTATTAATTTATTTAGTTTTCTGTGTTTTCTATGCATAAGACGAGGTAGTATTTAAAAAGTTACAGAACAATAAAAAAATTTTGTTTTTATTTTCAAACATTGAACTCCCCTCATGCTAATACCTGTTATTCAGTGGGTTCAAGAACAGCCAGAAATAAAAATATATTTTACTATTCAATAATTCAACTATTACTCATTTGTTTAATTTCTTTTTTTTTATTCATAAATTAGTTGTAATTTTATTTTTTGGAAAAATAAGCAAGGATATGATTAAAAAAATCTTAATCGCTAATCGCGGCGAGATTGCTATGCGTATTATTCGCTCAGCCAGAGAAATGGGTATTAAAACGGTAGCAGTCTTTTCAGAAGCCGACCGCACTTCAAAGCATGTCAGTTTTGCTGATGAAGCAGTTTGTATTGGGCCGGCCCCTTCCAAGGAAAGTTATCTCGTTATTGATAATGTAATAGATGCCTGCAAGCAAACAAAAGCTGATGCAGTGCATCCCGGTTATGGTTTCTTGTCAGAAAACGAAACTTTCGCAAAACGCTGCAAGCAAGAAAAAATTATTTTTATTGGGCCAAAGCCGGATGCTATTAAAAAAATGGGTGACAAAATTACTGCCCGTAAAACTATGATTGAAGCGGGAGTTCCGGTAGTTCCGGGAACTAAGGAAAATCTTACTACCCGGAAAAAGGCTGAAGAGGCAGCAAAAAAAATAGGCTATCCAATAATGGTTAAAGCTTCTTCAGGTGGCGGAGGCAAAGGAATGAGGCTAGTAAACTCTCATAAAAACCTATGGGAAGCAGTTAAGGCGGCTAAGTCAGAAGCTTTGTCTTCATTTGGAGATGATACGGTTTACCTGGAAAAGTATATTAAGTCACCTCACCATATCGAATTTCAAATTTTGGCAGATAAGTTTGGCAATACAATACACTTATGTGAACGTGAATGCTCAATCCAAAGGCGCCACCAAAAGATTATTGAAGAAACACCCTCACCACTGATGACGCCAGAGCTCCGTGATGAAATGGGACAGGCAGCTATTAATGCAGCTAAATCCGTGAAATACGTTGGTGCAGGCACAGTTGAATTCCTGGTTGATAATAAACTTAATTATTACTTCCTTGAAATGAATACCAGGCTTCAGGTAGAACACCCGATTACCGAAAAAGTTTTAGGAATTGACCTTGTAAAAGAGCAAATAAAAATTGCAGATGGGAAAAAACTGACACATAAGCAAAGTAATATTGTTCAGCGCGGACATGCTATTGAGTGCCGTATCTGCGCTGAAGATACTCATAACAATTTTATGCCCAGCCCCGGAGTAATCAAACATATTACTGAGCCTAAAGGAATTGGAGTGCGTGTTGACAGCTATGTATATGACGGTTATGAAATTCCTGTTCATTACGACTCTATGATCTCAAAACTAATTATCAGGGCAGCAAACAGAAAATATGCCATTGAGCGTATGAAGCGTGTACTTTACGAGTACAGAATATCAGGTGTTAAAACCAACCTTGGCTTCCTGCAAAAAATAATGGATATTAAAGACTTCGTTAGTGGTAAATACGATACTCACTTTATCGAAAAACACCTTAATACTTTACTAAAAACCACAAGGGCAACTAAAGTTCTTACCGAAGATATGGCTATTATAGCAGCATACTTCGATTACATTATTAACCTTGAAGAAAATAAGCCAAAAACTTCAGGTGACACCAGGGCAATAAACAGGTGGAAAGAATTCGGAAAGCGTAAAGGTGTGCTTAGAATATAATTGGCCAATCTATTCTGAATTAATAACTAAAACACAAGAAAAATGGCTATTGAAATACATATAGGAGACAGAATTGCTAATGTTGAATTGTTAAACATTGATGGCAATAAAGTACAAATTGAAATTGATGACCGTGTTTACGATGTTGATATTAGCATGATTGAGCACGGGGTATATTCTCTCATTTACCAAAACAAATCTTATAACCTCGAACTGGTAAAATCACCTGACGACAGCAAAAAATATGAAGTGAGCACGCTTTATAGTACTTTGCCCGTTGAAATTGTTGACGTTCACAGAAAATATATGAAAAACAGGCAAAAGGATGAGTTGGACGACGGGCAGGAAAAGATCTCAACACCAATGCCTGGTAAGGTTATTAAAATTCCGGTAAAGAAAGGAGAAAAGATTGAGCCCGGACAAACTGTTATTATTGTTGAAGCGATGAAGATGCAAAGCGAGTACAAGGTAAAAAGAGAATGTAAAATCAAAGACATTTTGGTAAACGAAGGAGACACAGTTGAAGGAAACCAAACCTTGGTGGTGTTGGAGTAGAAAATAAATTGGTTAATTGGTTAATTGGTTGATTGGGAATTGGTTGATTGGGGAATTGGTTGATTGGGAAAATGGTTGATTGGGAAAATGGTTGATTGGGAAATTGGGGAATTGGGAAAAAACATAATGTAATCTAAATCTTAACCTTAACCTTAACCTCTGTGGAAAAATAAACAGAGCTTTTTTGCCTAATTTAAAAAAAGTATAATAATATGAAAGAAGAAAAAAAGTCATCAAATAAGCCTAAGGCTGCTAAAAAGGCTAAAGAAGAGTTAAAGAAAGTATTAACATTTGATGAAAAAATTAAAGACTTTGAGCATCGTATTAAGCTTGCTGAACTTGGCGGTGGAAAAGACCGCATAAAAAAACAGCACGAAGCAGGAAAGCTCACTGCTCGTGAGCGAATTGACATTTTCCTTGACCAGGGCACATTTGTTGAATTAGATAAACTTGTTACGCATAAGTGTACCGACTTTGGAATGGAGAAAAGCAAAATTCCGGGTGATGGAGTTATTGCCGGCTACGGAAAAGTTGATGGTAGGCTTGTGTATGTATTTGCTTATGACTTCACTGTTTTTGGCGGCTCATTAAGCCGCACCAATGCCGATAAAATAATAAAAGTGCAAAAACTGGCACTAAAAAACGGTGCTCCTATCATTGGCATTAATGATTCCGGAGGCGCAAGAATACAAGAAGGCATAGGTAGCCTGGGCGGTTATGCAGATATTTTTTACAATAACACTATGGCTTCCGGGGTAATTCCTCAAATTTCTGCTATTATGGGGCCATGTGCAGGTGGTGCAGTGTACTCCCCTGCCCTAACTGATTTTATCTTTATGGTAAAAGATAAAAGCCACATGTTTGTGACTGGCCCGGATGTTATTAAAGCAGTAACACATGAAGACGTCAGCAAAGAAGACCTTGGTGGAGCATTTACACATAATTCCAAAAGCGGGGTTGCCCACTTTATGGGCGAAAATGAAGAAACAACCCTGATGATGATGCGTGAGCTGCTAAGCTTTTTACCATCAAATAATATGGAAGATGCTCCTGTAAAAAACTGTGAAGATGACACTACAAGAGAAGATGAGAGTTTGAATAGCCTTATTCCCAACGATCCAAACAAGCCTTATGATATAAAAGAGTTAATCCACTCTGTTGTTGATGATCAATATTTTTATGAGGCTTCACCACATTTTGCCGCTAATATTGTTACCGGCTTTGCATGGATGGGCGGAATGTCAGTAGGCATCGTTGCAAATCAACCGGCAGTTTTGGCAGGAGTACTTGATATTAATGCTTCGATTAAAGCTGCCCGCTTTGTGCGCTTTTGTGATGCATTTAATATTCCCTTGATTACTCTGCAGGATGTACCGGGATTTTTACCGGGCACTTTGCAGGAACATGCAGGAATTATCCGCAACGGAGCCAAGCTAGTGTTTGCGTATTCTGAAGCAACAGTGCCTAAAATAACTTTGATTACCCGCAAATCGTACGGAGGAGCATATTGTGTTATGTCTTCAAAGCATATTGGAGCAGATATAAACCTGGCATATCCATCTGCAGAAATTGCAGTAATGGGGCCTGAAGGCGCTGTAAATATTTTGTACAGAAAAGCTGATGCAAAAGAAAAAGCCAAAATCCTTGAAGATTATAAAGCGCGCTTTGCAACTCCTTACCAGGCTGCAGAATTGGGATATATTGATGAAATTATTATGCCGAAACAAACAAGGCATAAGTTGATTCAGGCACTAGAAATGACGCAAAATAAAACGGTGAATAATCCACCAAAAAAGCATGGAAATATTCCGCTTTAAGGTTATGGTTGTGGTCAAAACTAAATCTTTCAACTTAAAAATTAACACCAACAATTATGTATAATAAAATCATATTAAACATTCGCCCAATGGGCTTTATGTGGGAAACAGCTGACCCCTTCCTGTTTTGTGTTCATCATTTAGATTATTACCCTAAAGGAAATGAGGAAATGGGGCCGGATGCTTCTTTGGCAGGACGGTTCCTTGGACAGGATTTTACCGTTAAAGACGGTTGGAGAATGTATCATGGAGAAAAAGTGCCTGGTTTTCCTGCTCATCCTCATCGTGGATTTGAAACTATAACCATTGTTCAAAAAGGATTTGTTGATCACTCGGATTCTCATGGCGCTGCCGGCCGCTATAGTTCAGGTGATGTGCAATGGATGACAGCAGGTGCAGGATTGCAGCATGCTGAAATGTTCCCTTTAGTAAATAATGACAAAAAAAACACACTTGAATTGTTTCAAATTTGGTTAAATCTCCCTAAATCTAAAAAATTCTGCAAGCCTCACTATGTAATGCTCTGGGCAGAGACAATTCCTAAGCTTAATCTGAAAGATGAAGAAGGAAAAGGTATTGAAATAGACATCATTGCAGGAAAGATAGGAGATGTGTCTGCTCCTCCACCTGCACCGGACTCATGGGCTGCTGACCCCAAAAATGAAATTGGAATCTGGATAATAAAAATGCAAGCCGGAGCTAAATGGGTTATACCTGCTGCTTCTCCGGAGGTACGACGTATGTTGTATTTCTACGAAGGAGAAAATATGAAGATTGCAGGCATTGACATAAACCCTATGCACTCAGTTGAAATGCTTGCAGAACAGGATGTAATCATAGAAAGTGGCAATAAGGAAAGTAAAGTACTTATACTTCAAGGTATGCCAATTAATGAACCTGTAGTACAACACGGCCCTTTTGTTATGAATACCCATGAAGAAATACATCAGGCTGTATCGGATTTCAGAACTACACAATTTGGAGGATGGCCATGGGAAAGGCATGACAATGTACACCCAAGGGATAAAGGCAGGTTTGCCAAGTATGATAATGGAGAAACAGATACTCCATAAAAACAACCGGAAAATGGGCTAAATAAGTATCCGGGAGATTACATCATTCAATTACTGATAATAAATTTTTTCCTATATTTACTATCTTTGATTGCTGTTTTAAAGCAAATTATTATTCTTATAAAATATTACACAATGACAGAATTATTAATAATCCTTTTAATAATATCAGTTTTAGCCAATATTGTTATTACAATTTTAAAAAAGCCAAAAATTGAAATCAAATCCGAATTAAAAGAAATAGAAGCGTTAATGCTGAAATTTGACAACAGCTTGGAACGCACCGAAAAATCAATAAAGGATGAATTTCAAAGAAACCGTACTGAAACAAACGAAATTTCGAAGACTAACCGTGAAGAAATGGCAAAATCATTAAACGCCTTCAGCGAGCAATTTTCAAAAAATGTAAAAGAGCTTAACGATCTTATATACCAAAAGTTTAATGACTTTACAAAGCAACAATACGAGCTTAATAAACAGACTACAGATAATGTAAAAGAGGTAAGAGAAACTATTGAGAACCAACTTAAAGCCATCAGGGAAGACAACACAAAGCAGCTTGATGAAATGCGCAAGACGGTTGACGAAAAGCTGCAAAAAACCCTGAATGAACGGCTTAGCCAGTCTTTCGAAACAGTTGGCAAGCAACTACAGGCAGTGCAAGAAGGCCTTGGCGAAATGCGCAACCTTGCAACAGATGTTGGTGGACTTAAAAAAGTGCTCAGCAATGTGAAAACCCGTGGCGGTATTGGCGAAATTCAACTGTCAATGTTGTTAGAACAAATTCTGGCACCAGACCAGTACGCAGAGAACGTCAGAACCAAAGCCGGCAGTTCAGAGCAGGTTGAGTTTGCTATAAAATTACCAGGCAGAGATGATCATGGAACTACCGTATGGCTACCTATAGATGCCAAGTTCCCAAAAGATATTTACGAGCAACTTATAGATGCGTATGATGACGGAGATGTTGGGAAAATAGCTGTCGCTCAAAAAACCCTGGAAAACACAATAAAGAAAATGGCTAAAGACATAAGTGATAAATATCTTGACCCACCCGGCACTACAGATTTTGGGATTATGTTTTTGCCATTTGAGGGAATCTATGCTGAAGTTGTTCGGAAATCAGCTTTATTGGAAGAATTACAGCGTAGCTACAAAATTATTGTCACCGGCCCTACTACCCTTGCAGCAATACTAAACAGCCTGCAAATGGGCTTTAAAACCCTTGCTATTGAAAAAAGAAGCAGTGAGGTTTGGGATATTCTACGCGCTGTTAAAACAGAATTTGCAAAATTTGGCGGCATGATGGAAAAGGCTCAAAAAAATATTCAAACCGGCCTGAATCAGCTTGACGATGTTATGGGCAAACGAACAAGGGCAATTCAACGCAAATTAAAAAGCGTAGAAGCATTAAGCGAATCCGATGTTCAGACACTTCTGCCGGAAATTAATGACCCCTCAGTAATTGATGACGAGGAAGAAGATGAAAGTAATGAATAATTTAATTTAAAAAGCATCTTAAATTGAATACATGAATACGCATAATACTAATATTAAATTTGATAACACTAATTTACACAGATGAAACTTTTCCCAAAAAACCTATTGGTTTTACTAATGATACTACTAAGTATTGGCGCACTTTTTGGTAAAGTTCATACAAGAAAGTTTTGATTTTTTCGTTTCTGTTTTAAGGTTATTATAACCAGATACAAAAATACATCATAAAAAGTTTTTTGCGTAAATAGCAGATGCTATAAAGTTTTTTCTATTTAATTACAAACCCGGTAAAACATTCTTTATATGACAACTTTAAAGGCTTCTGTAATTTCAGGCATTACAATTTCATTAATTTTTACTGTGGCCTGGTTTAACTTGTCAAGCTGTATAAAAGATGACCATACAGAATTAATTAAGTCAAAAATTAATATAAAACCATGGGAATTACTTGACACAAATAACCGGGAATTCGTTTTATATTCAAGTACTGAAAAAATATACCCATGCTGTAATTATTTTATAATCTTTGATAGTTTTGTCAGATACAATGAAGTATATATTAGATTTAACTCTATTTATAAACCTGAAATTTGCCTCACTGCATTAGGCCCGGCTAAAGCAGATGTTAACCTGGGCAGATTGCCGGAAGGCACATATAGTTTAAACATATTTGTACATAAATTACATAATAGTGGAAGGTTAATTGTTACAAATGATTATTACAAGTTGGATTTGCCAAACTCAAAATCAATAAGTATAGAAAACAATAAATTATACCGTATTCCTGACAATACAATTTGGGGTTATACTTCTTACAGAGGTAGCATTGATGGCTTGGAACAATCATTTATTGACTCTTTGCAAATATTGGGGGCTAATGAAAAAGAGTTTAATCCGGGAGAATACGGATATTTTAAGATTGAACCCGATGGAGAGTTTGTGATGAGCGGAACCCAGAGTTCTATAAGGAAACATTTTATATTTGAATATCCTAATGAGGTTAGCCTTATTGAAAATCTAGTAAGAAATTATGCTGTAAACCACCCTGATTCGTTAAGAATCCGGTTGTACACTGATAAAGGTAAAATTTTGACACAGTAGTACGTGTAAATTAAAGACGTCAGAACTTATTCTAATTACTGTCAATTATCTCACCCACACCGGTAATATTTTCAAAAATAACAGGATTTCCCCTGTAATAAACTTTTCCTACACCAGAAATTCTAACATCAAGAGTATCCTGAACATCAACTTTAACATCACCTGTGCCGGAAATTCTAATGTTTGCATAATTAACAGGCA